>JBKBUQ010000051.1:0-18656 GCA_046289975.1 Flavobacteriales bacterium
ATTGGTAAATTTCCCCACCACCACATTGCTGCTATGGTAAGGCGCACCGCATTCGTCTTTTATCTGAATTTCCAGATCATATACACAGTTAAAACAAACATTGTTATTCAAACAGGCATCAAAAAGCGTATCTACGTTCAAACTATAATCAAACACATAGGTGGACGGATAAGCCACCAGTAATTGCGAAGAATACACAATCGCATCACCATCGGCATTTAACTTGTTAGAATTACTTCCTCCATTGGCATCTTCATTAAAAAGATCAATGGTGAGTTCAACGGCTGCACCCGCTTCGCTTTCAATGGCGGTGAGGTTTTGTGGTGCATCACCAGCCAGTGCCGTTGCTACCACTCTTCCTTCCTGATCCAAATAAGAAACACTTACTTGTCCGTTGGGGTCAATGACCAGATTTTTTTTGTAATGTGCTGCGTCACCCACTTCAGAACCGAACAAACGGTCTAACTGGATTTGATTGGGTTGACCGTAAAAATATTTCGTTTCGTGATCGCTTCCCAATTGAAATTCCGGGCCAACACCGCCTTGTCTGCGAATTCTCCCGGTATTGTCAGGGGTATATTCCACCTGCGTAAAAGGGAAAAGCTGCGCATCGGGAACATACGCCTGTATGCCTTCCTTATCGGGATTGGCAGGAGAATAATAATTTGATGCCCCGCTTATGGTATCCATAGCTGTAGCAGATAAATTACAGGTATCACCTGCAAAACTTTTATCAAAATCATTTTTTGAATATCCGTTACCTGTAATATTTTTATTAAAATTCGAGTAAAATTTTAAAGAGGATTCTGTATTGGGGTCAGTACAATTTGGATCAACCACCGGAACAGGAAGCACCGTTACGGCAGGTCTTCCCTGATGATCGTAAATGGTTTCTCCAACAACGGTATTGTTATCGGAATTTATTTTTGTTACCGTTTGGCGGTTGCGTAAACTTCCATCAAAATAACTGGCAACTTCTTTTTTCTTTCCTTCTTCAGCAAACGTAGTGGAGAACTGCCAGTTTTTATCTCCCTCATAAGGCGTGGTTACATGATACTGCACGGCAAGTGATGACACCGAACCGTTATCCGGTGCGCTCCACACACCTGTAATAATTTTCGTTAAATCGTTTACATCACGCCCAATTCCCCTTACGCGAAATAAGACATAACCATGATCGAATGCTAATGTTACATTGTAATAATTGTTCACCGTTGTAACACGGGTTGCATTATTTTTAAAATCATAACTCAGTAGCGATGACGAAATATACGTACCCGTTGTACTGCCATAATCATTTACAAAAGTCCATTCCAGTTGGTATTCTTCCACTCCGGGAATAAGTGGCCATGTGATTACAATTTCATCCAAATTCCCATCACAATCCGTATCCAAAAGTTCATCGGGATCATTAGGGTCAGGTACGTTTATGGCAATGGGCGAACCCGCAGAAGTAAATTCAAAATAACGATCCACAAAAATATCACCATCCAAAAATAAATTGGCAGGAAGATCATTTACCGAAGTGCCGTTTACATAAATAGAATCAATGGTAAGGGTAAGTTTATAGGCTCCAAAAAAGCGAACCGCTGATTTATCAATGTAAGCAAGCGTATCAAAAGGATGGTACTTGATTTCCAGATAAACAGAAGTGTCTGCAAGCGGCAATAGCGAAGCATCCCAACGGTTGATGTCCAGTTTTACCTTTACGTCCATTGCCGAGCCAAAATACTGCGGGTAGTTATGATCTACGCCCAAGGTTATCAAATCAAATGCGCTGGCATCCACATGCGGTAAAAGCGTGGTACTGGCCTGAAAAGTAACCGTAGCTTCGGGCTGGCCAATAGTAACGGGAGTACCCTGATAAGGGGTAAAAATACGTTCGTGTGTAGTGATAATTCCACCACGTACCAATGGAGTTAGTACTACCGCCAGTACCACTACCATTATCCATTTTTTTACTTTCTCATTCATAATCTACGTTTACTTTGTTTTAACCCGCAGGTCGTAAATTTTGTAATCCTTATAAGCTGATGATGCCACATAGCCATCTCCTTTCAGGGTGATATACTTGGCTTCATCAAAATAATCTTTATACAAAGGTTTTATGCCCGTTTTATAATCCGCAAATACCACCTCGGCTCTTGGTTTTGTTTTAGCAGATTTTTCATCGTTGGGATTGGAAGGAAATTCCGCATTGAAATACATCACAAGTTTTTCGAGTTGAGAACTTGAATTTACCCATACCTCGTAAGCCGAATATTTTTTGGTTTTGGAAAATTCCATTCTAAATTTTTTACCCGTTGTCACGTCCTGCTTTTTTACTGCCGAACATATTTTGAGCATTTCTTCCACCTCAGAGAGTTTTACTTCTTTAGTAAAACTTCTATCGGGAGAATTTATCTGAATGGATTTGTTGACCGAATCCACCGTTATTTTTACTTTACTATTTTGTATGGTATGCACTCCCAGAATATAACTGTGGTAATTGTTTTTTGCATCTTTAATATAATACCCCGTCATTTTATCTTCGGGCGTAAGGGTCGTATAGTTCTTATAGGTGATATGCGAAATAGTAAAAGAATACCCCACATTTACTTTATAAACGCTTTCAATCTTTTTCGTTTCTTTAGCCATATCCTCCACCGTAATGGCTGTCCAGCTATTTACCGGAACAACCATAGCCGATGAAAGCAAACTCAAACTAAATATGTAAATCAAAAATTTCATTCTTTTATTTTTCTTATCACATTTATTTTCTTTTGTCTCATATCTGAAATCTCAATTTTCACCCTGAGCGAAGCCGAAGGGTTAATTACCTTTCTTCACACTCGTTTTATTTTCCTGAATCGTCATTACTCCGCGTTCGGTTTCCTTTTTCACCCGCACCAGTTTTCCTTCTTCATCATATTCGTAAATGGTGGCGTAATTTCTTTCATCCAGCTCTGCCATCAACCGAAGTGTGATGGGGTCATAAACATAACTTTTCATGCTTGCATCAAAAGGAAATACGCGGATGTCATCGAAATACACATCGCCACTTAGCGATACTAACTGTATCTGCATATCTGTTGCCCCGGCAGGAACCGTAAATTCCGCTTCAATGCGTTGCCAGCCATCAATAATAATTCCCGAAGGGATAAATGCGGTAAGCGTAACCGATACCGATGGAAAAGCCAAAATGATTTGCGGATTATCATACGATGTTTTAGTGACGGGTGCGCCATCTTCCTTTACCCATGCTGAAATCATATATCTTTTTTCAGGAATAAGTTCAAAAGAAGCGACACAGTTTTCGCAAGGGACTTCCGGTGCGCAAAGCAGGTTATTTACTTTTGGAGTAAACGTAATGGTTCCTGCATCACAAACATCCAATCTGATTTTTAATAAATACAAACCACCCGGAAGCGAAGCTGAAGAACTCACCGAATACAGGGAGGCAACGGTATTGGAAGTGGTAAGTACAGTGGCTGCATTTTGTACAAACTGCTCACAGGCATCCGGTAAATTAGTATTCAGCGGGCCATAGAGCGTATATCCTTTCATCGTTCCGCCACTAAAGGAAACATCTACCGAAGGCCCGCCTGAGGAGGTATAAAAATAATAATACTGATCTATAATATTTGTATTAGGTAAACAGGATTCCTCCGCCACCCAATTATCAAAGGAATGCGTCATGGAACCCTCGCAGGTTAATTGTGCCGAAGAACAGTCCCTGTTAGTAGATGGAACAAGCGGGTTATTGGCAAAACTGCTTTTACTAAAAAGTAAAAAAACAATTACTGCAACCGAAAATTTTATGCTATTTTTAATTCTGCTCATACTTCTTTAGTTATTGGTATAGGTCTGTGATGCTTTACATCCATTCATATCGGTAAAGGTGATAATGATGGTATAGTCATTTCCGTTTATCGTGATTAATGTGGATTGATCGTTAATATTGAAAGATGGGCTGCCATTGACAATATCGTACTCAATGGTATATGGCCCGGTTCCTCCTGTTGCGCTCACCACAGCAAGCGTAGAAGTCAGTTCATTTAAAGGCGAAAGTGCAAGTGTGCATCCCACAGGGTCGCAGTTCTCAAATTGCTTGTTCATCACAACGGGTGTTCCTGCACTTACTTTAATACTTTTTCTTCCTGTATGCGATTGATTGTTTACAATGACCGGGTTATCTCTGAACTTAAAATGATCGTCCGAACAATCCCCAAAATCATAATCCTCAAAGGCATCAAACCCAAGTTCCATGTATCGTGAATTAGCTGCTACTGCCGTTGCCAGTGTTTGATTAAATCCAAACGTAGCTGCGGAATACCTTCCAAGCGCATCACGGTTTTCCAATTCCTGACCAAAGGGTGAAAACTCTGTTACTTCGGAAGTAAACGTCCAGTTGCGCTCATCAATGTTCCATTTGCCATTTACGATTTTATAAAACGGAGTGTAAGAAGTAAACATTCCGTCTTTGCGTATGTTGGTATTGTTATCGTAATTACTCTGTGTTCGTGGTGATAAATGCAACCACGAGCGTTTCATGCGCCAGTTGCCTTTTGTTCCCAATACATAAGGGTTGGTGGTATAATTGCTTGCCAGCGGGTCTTCAAAGCAATCACAAAATGTTCGCCAGTCTTGCGAAAATTCCATTGCGCTTGATTGTAAGACATTTTCAAAAATGTTTCCAGAAAAATTCAGCAACGGATTTTTGAGCGTGGTAATACTGGCAACCGGAACCATCTGCATGTTTCTTCTGCCGGAACGAATCACTTTTATTGAATAGGGGCCACCTGTTACAAGCGAACCATCTTTTTTTATCGCTTTTATCGAAGTGCTGTTTACATCCGTCAGCCATGCCCGTTCTGCCGTTGCCAGATTATCCTGCCAGCCGATAAATGGCAGCGTGCTTCCCTGCGAAATAATCACTTCATCGCCTTCTGCAAAAAATAAATGCGCATTGGAAAGATTCATCATCCCGTTGCTGTTAAAAGTGACATTCTCTTTTTTGAATGAAATATTTTTATACGCCTGTCCCATGCCATCGTAATACCAATGTGAAGGATAAGTGAGTGAAAAAATTTCATCATTAAAATCGGTTTTAGTTTGCGTAAGCAATACTTCACCCGTTTCTGAATCATAGGCCAGATTTTTTGTAGATACCACAGAACCCAAATCCCTTGCCTTGGTTTCTTCCAGTATTCCAAATCGCTGGATCACTTTGGTAGTGGTAGCACTTCTGAACTGTGTTTCTTCTGTTGAAACAGATGGGTAAATCATGGGAATGATTACCGGAATAATGGCTGCTAAAAACCCATCGGCATTGATCTTTATGGCTCCGCCAAAAGTGCGGTTATAATTTTCACGCATATCGGCTACCATATCGAAGAACACCCCGATTTCTGCATTTGTAGTTGTTCCATTGGGTTGAATAACGGTTGCCGTATTTTTCAACCTATAATTTAATTTACCATCGAGGTTCAGTGGGTCTTTCTGGTAATTATATTCCACTTCTGTAATCGGTACATCCTGATTCTCCTGGTACACCATTTGTTTTTTCGGTTTACCGTGCATATCATTTAACTCCACTACAAAGCCTTGTGAAGCGGTCATGTGGTCGCGCGATTCCATGTGAAATAATGAAGAAACACTAAACGGATTGTTTTTATTACGGATATGGTTGAGCTGCGTCCTTTTTACAATCGTTGGAAAATCCCTTGCCGTATAAAATTCATGAACCACTTTTCCGGTAGCTGTTCGTGATACACCTGTGCGTTTGATATTTCTTACCGTAACACGACTATACCCCACAGAAGGAGAAGGAAAGAAAGATTCTCCAAGTGGTTCTTCCTGATAATAGGTTTCATCCGGCACAAGCAGGTTATCAATTTTTTTATCAGGGTCATTGTTGGAAAAAAAGACAGGTTGCTTAAACGTATTTTCATCTCCACCCAATTGCGGTTCATAAGAAGCCACACCGGAAGATGTACCATCTTCATGGGTATAAAAATATTCCTGACCATAATCGTAAGAATCCATCTGTCCACCTGTCATTCCGCTCCACTCATCACTCATGGATATTTTTTTCACTCGTAATCCGCCACCTAATTTTTGATTGTTTGGATTGTACAGACGAATCCACGATTTATTCAACACCAGTTTTCTTCCGCGCTCTTTGTTCCAAATAGCTTTGTTTGGCCCTGCAACAGCATCACCAATGTTTTTGAAAAAACTGGAATTAACCAGCGTATTAAGTACATCCGCACCGAACCCGTCATTTTCCGTCACTGCGGGCTGATCCCATACATAACGTGATAACTGCATCCTTCCAAACTGGATAGCTGCTTTGGAAATAGGATTGTAATCGGTTCCACCATTATCATTGAGTTTAACGGCTTTGAATTTCACCCAACCCATATCCGTTCCGTTTACATTCTCTATTCCCTTGCTGTCAATCTCCGCGTACCCTGAAACATAATCATGCCTTCCGGGAAAACTTCCGCTGGCTTCATCGTATTCCATCAAACAGCGGAAATACACCAACTGTAAATCGCCAAAATAATCGTTGATGTTATTATATCCGGGTTGTAATTCAAAATAAATTTTCCGGTTCTTTTTGGTGTCATCACTAATAGATGCGGTTATACCATTGCCAACACCATCTTCCGTTCGGATGATCTTAAACATCTGCGAAGCCTTTTTATGCTGCACATAAGCATAATCGTCCGACTCGTAATCCACATGGATTTTTCCGCCTGATGGCAAAAAAACATCCGTTAAACTCCATGCCGATGCATATTGATCGGTCAAGGTTTTATCCTGTAACACATAAGGATATTCTGCCGTAGGCATGGCTGCCCCGCTAAGTGCAGCGCAATTGGTAGCAGAATTGGGTTTGTAATTTCCCCAACGGTCATAGCCTTTAATGTTGTACTCAGGATTAAGCGAATTGTATTCAAATTTATAGGGAGAAAATTTTCCTTTATTGGAATTCTGGTACGTGAAATAAATTCTTTTTAAAGTAAGTTTTCCGGTTTCTGCCGGGTCAGTAGAACCATTTACCGTATTGATGTTATTGGGAGAATTAGGACATAGAGAATAATCGTATTCAAAATGCACTTCTTTAAGTGGGACAGCATTAGTACCATTGGCTTCATAATCCGGCTTGGAAAACAAAGAGATTTTTCTAAGCAGTTTCATTTTTGCATTCGATGAAGCAATACCTCCGTCAGGCCCACTCACACCATAACCATCAGCGCGGTCTTCTACGGTAAAAATGGCGACATAATTTTTGGTTTCAATGGTCTCTACATACCAAAGTTCTTTTTCTCCATAGGTATAACTGGCTTTATCATCATTCGGATCGGATTTTAATCCTTCGCTGTAATTAGCCGATTTTTCTCCTACAGGTGTGCGCCACTTATAATCGCTCACCTTACTGTAATTAAATTTCACGTAAGTTCCCAAATCTCCTTTGCTTGGGCCTTTTACATTATCGGCATCAATATAATCGGAACTCAGTACACAGGTAAGTAAATAAGAATGTGCATAGGCTGGCAAATCCGTTGAACTGAAATAATTATCTATTCCACGTTGGTTCTGCTTGGAATTATCTGCCTTACCATCTAAAGAACCATAGGTAACCAACCCGTTATTACAATTGCCCTGTAATCCACCGCCACCGTATAGGTTTTCTCCAACGGCAAACGATACATCCTTTTGTTTGGTGTTATAGGCTGCAATGCCATAGATATATCTTCTTCCGTCTGCACCCAATGCAGTTACTTCTGCAATATGATGGTTGTTCTGGTTATTGTCAAATGACAAGGGATGCGGGTTTTCTATTCCCATTCCCGCTTCTAATTCTGCGCGGTTTAAAAATGAAAAAACCTGATTTCTTTTCTCTCTTCCCTGACGGAAATTATCGTTAATGGAAATCTGTCCACCATGCTGGTTTACCAGTTTATCATCGGCATAGGTATTAAACTTAGATTCTTCTACCAGATGAAATCTTACCGGGTCGGCTCCGCCCATCTTGGCAAAAAATGAATTATCGGTCTGTACTGATTTTTCATTGGCTTCCTTAAAATAAACCTTTTCATTCACCGGATTGGAAAACGAACTTTTATAACTCATCTTCTGAGCGGCTTCATTATTGGAAGTCCAGTCACCGGACTTAGAGGAAACGTGCGTAACAGAAATATCCACACCGCCTTTATAGAGCATCCCGGTAGCCAATTCCACACCAATGGAACCTGAATTGGAAGTAGAGGTGGTAAACGGATCAAAAATATGCCCTACATCGCTTCTGAACGGGCGATAACTTCCGCCCACTCCCTGACCACTTACCGAAAATAAATCAAAGGTGTAATTCGATACAGCGAGCGCAGGCGTTGTTGGCATAAACGATCCTTCGTTCTCCCGGTTAAAATCCAGCAAGGCATCTTTATTGGCTTGTCCCGCATCGGAATTCATATAACCATAAGCAGGACTTTGGCGAGTAGTTTGGTTAAGCGACTGTACCGAATAATAACCACCTACATCATAGGTTCCGGTTAACAATAATAACTCACCACCGAATTTAAACGTTCCTGTAATTCCAAAACTATTCATAGGCATACTTACATCGGGAGTATAGGTGGGCATTCCCATTTCAAAACCATAAGAGCCAAAAGAACCGCTTCCAGCAGATCTTCTAATCACATCTCCGGTTTTCTTGTCTGTTTTTTTCGTTTTATTAAAAAAACTTCCACTGAAAGTCAGTTGTGAAAGACCCATTCTTGAATTAAATGCAAGCCCAACTTTTCCTGTGAGACTTTTATTGAGTTTTTTATCCTCATCCAATGTGCGCTTGGAAAATTCAACCGATGGCTGAACACCCAGTCCGTTATCGCTACTGGAAGAAATACCCAAGCCTCCTCCCAAAGGAAAAGCGGATTTATTTCCGGCACTGATGGAAATATCTACCGATTTTTCAATACCTATGCCGGTATAATTATTCCATCGAAGCCCAACCGATGCACCAACACTTAGGCTAACCAGATTGGACATGATAGCTGCGCCAAGGGTAGTGTCACCTATAATCTCTGTACCAAATCCTGCATCCAAACCAAAGGTGCGATTAGGTTTCATATTAAATTCTTTGGTCACCACATCACCTGCAAAATCGTCCGGCAATCCTCTCATAGCGCGGTTAACCACACCGGGATTTAAACTCCAGCCCAGCCCGACCCACGAGGCTTCATCATCCATTCCTATACCTGAATTATACGCAATATTAATCGGGTAACCATCAATATCCATTAGTGGAATATTATAGGAAAAATCACCGCTGAACATATCCACCATATCGGATGTGCCAATAGGTGTAAAACCCTGTACTTCGGGTTGCGATGGCCCGCCTGTGAGTGCATAAGACGTAGTGGGCGCAATGATCTCAAACAGCAACGTAAAAGCCATTGAAAGAGCTATGCTCTTTTTCATTTTTTCCCTTGTCTTTCTTTTAAAATACTTCTTTATTCTCATAATGTCTTAAGTTGTGGAATGTTTTTCAATTCTTTCGGATCAAAAACAAACCGTATTTCCTGACCTGCAAAAACTTTTTCATGGATGATTATTTCTGTTTTTCCTTCTAACTGCGCCCCTGCAAAACCGAGCAGGAATACCGATGAAGCAGAAACATTATAGGTTCTTTCAAAATGATACATCGAACAAGGTATCGAATCTCCTTTTTCCGTTTTTAAATAAATATCCTTTTGCATATCAAAAGCAAAATATTTTACTCTTGGTTCGTAATCTGATTCATTAGTCAGGTTGTGTTTTAAAAATTCCTTACCGCTTCCCGGTACTTCTATTTGTAAACGAAACTGTATCAGGTCAGAAATTTCATTCATCGCTGAATCTAATTCTGCTTTAGTAATGTTTTCGTTTTGCTCCTGCATCAAGGCTAAAAACTCCGGGGATCGGTAATCGAGTGTGTACTGAACACCGTTAACCATTTGTGTTTTTCGTAAATGATTTTCATCTCCCTTAAACCACGAAATATACTCTGCCGGAGATAAAATTACTTCTGCATAGTTTTTTTCCATTGGTAAGGATGCTGTTTGCTGTGGGTTAGTTTCAACCACCACTTTTTCCGCACAAGAAAACAGCGTAACACTCACCGCTACCAAAATTATAACTTTATATGTAACTAAAAGATTCATTTTTCAATTTGAAAACGCAGTACAAATTTTTCTTTCTTGGCATTGATAACTTCCAACTCGTAATAACCGGGTTTTAATTTTAATTCCTGTAAGTCTATCTCATAATAGTTCGCACCAGTACTTTTCACGTTCACGCCATTGGTTTGAACCAGTACCGATTTTTCATTGGTAACTTCCGGTTTAATTTCATTTCTCTTTTCGTCCAGAATCCGGCACTTTAACTCACCGGAAACATAACTTTCCTCGAACCGGAAAAATATTTTATCATTCTGGGCAACATAAAAACTTCCATCATGCTTTTTCTTAAGCGTGGAGTATTTATTATCAGGTTTCAACACACTTTTTCTAAGCGTAAATTCCCACGCCTCAGTTTTATCAATGACTGTTCCGTTGGATATTTTCTGCACCTGCCATCCGTAACGTTTTCCATCCTGTAACTCTTTTGCATCAAAAGGATATTGATCCTGATGCGTGAACAAATAATTTTTAAAATAAACCGGGTTGTTGGCTGCAATACCTGATTCCGCTCCCTGATCTGCGCTTAATTCCACCACAATCATCCTGAAATATTCTCCCTGTGCCAATATATTAAACGGTTCACTATGCGTCCATGTAAGTAATGGATAAGGAGTATCTATTGTGTCTTTGTCATAGGGAAAAACAAGGTTTAAAAAGGAAGAAATATCCGATACCATATCTTCACAATAATCATCACCGCCTTCTGCGCTTAAAGCAACTACCGAAACACAGTATTTAAAATTACCCGAAGGTAATGTATGCGTAGTGCGAATGTACCCGGCCTGTCCCGATCCACTGTAAATGCTGGATTGAATGGAATAATTCAATTGAAAACCATTGTTCATACCCGTTACCAGCCTGAAAGGATTGGTTTTTACCACAAGCACATTCTCTCCTGTACTGTTAAGCAATTTAGCTTCCAGTGTTACCTGCATTTCGCTGGAGGTTCCGTTTAGGATATTGACTTGACACAAGGCTTCCGGTGTAACGTTGAGCGAACTCAGGTTGGTATTTACAATACTGATTTGCGCATGAGCAACTCCTGCCGTTAAGAGCAGGACAATTGCTGAAATTTTTCTTATCATCTTTTGCATAGACTACCAGTTTATGATTATGCGGCTTGACCAGATGTAAGGATAAGCCCTATACTGTTCAATACCGATTGAATTATAAAAATCACCCAGAACTAATTTTTCTCCGCGTAATTCTACGCTGATATGTTTAGTAATTTGCCCCAATACTTTGAGGCTGTACCCGAACTGATCTCCCAATAAAATATTTTTGCTGTACTTGATTCCCCCGGAAGTCCTTATTTTTTTCCACTGACAAGAAAGCTCATTGTATAACATAAACGTATTGCCCGATAAACTATCAATGCCATTGGTATGAAACAAGGATGCTGAAAAATTGTTACTGAATTTTTTATAGTTCACACTTTGGCTGGCGGTAATGTTTACATACTCTGTATTGGAAAATCCGTTATACAATTTATAATAACTCGAAGAAAGGTTGCTGGTTAAATTCACCTCTCTGATACGCTTATGGTGACTTACCATCAGCATAGAAATATAGTTCTGATTGGTGTAAACAGACTGATCGGTTTCATTGTAGGAATACTGGAATACCGGGTTAAAATTCCCTCTTAGCGAAAGATGCTTATTGACTTTATACTGGAGGTTGATACCGCCACTGTGCAAAATGGTTGTATAACTAAACAAATTCAAAAGATTGTTTTCGTCTTTGCGGTAAAAAAGCCCTGCTCTTAGTTTACTTCCCAACTGGTGATCGGTTTTAATTTCATAACGGAAATTATCTGATCGCATAAAACCTATACCGTAACTTCTGAAAAAAGGATCAACCCAGCGACCACTTACGGTGATAGTAGATTTGATTCTGGCAAGCGAAAAAATCGCTTTTCCCAAAGCGGCATTGGAACGAAACGCAGAAAACAACTGGCTTAAATTGGCATTGGTGGTATCCGACTCATCATTCAAAGGGCGAATGGATGATTTTCCATAGACCAGATTTAATGTAAGCCACTTTTTTACGGCAATACTGCCGTCCAGTTCAAATACTACATTGTGTTCTTTGGGAGGATGATTGTCTATAACGGTTTGTGTGCTGTCGTAGAAATAGGACTGTTGTCCCACCGCATACATAGCCCCTACAAAAAAATGGTTTCCTTCTTTTTTACCCACACCTGCCTTACCACTGATAATTCGCCTTCCTTGTTGGAGATTATTAAAATCGAAAAAATTAAACAGGTTTTGCGTGTTTTGAAGATTGTTCTGTATTACGTTATTGGTAAAAAGAAGATTGTTGATGGTTGTTCCCGCAGTAAAAGCGTAAAAGCGGTTGTTATTTTCATATTCGATATTAATCCCTTTTACCGGAATATTGCTCACCAAAAAAGTGGAATACGAGGGATAGCATAATCCAACATCCAGTTTTTTCAGATGTCCGAAAAATCGTTCGGTTTTGTTTCGGTAAAGTAATGTGTCCGCTCCCGGTATCGAAGATAAATTGGGATTTTTTAATTGATCTGATATTTTTTTCAGGTCTTCGATTTGTTGAGTGAGGTTATCGGATTCATTTTTGAAATACTGATAACGGTCTTGAATGCTGTCCCGATAATTCTGATATAGGGCTTCGTATTGCGCAGAATCTATCTGCATGGGGTTTGTTAGGTTAGCAGTCGAAAGAGAATCAGGAAGACCCACCGGCAATGAATCGGGAGAAATATTGTTCAGCGAATACTGCTCATAATATTTTTTAAAGTATGAATCAATGTTCGTATTTACATGAGAAAAATAACCGAGTTTTTGTTGGCTAAGTTGATATTGCTTTTGCAATTCGCTGATTTTTTTTGTGTAGCCTGCAACTTTTGATGTTGCTCTTTGTTCAAGACGTTGCCGATAGCTTTGCAGATCGAACGATACGCGGAAATAATTATTCAGCCCGGTAATGTTCTTCAGGTCGGTATAGAAAAAAGTCGCATTGAATGGAAGCTGCTTTACCACAAACGAAAAATTTCCTTCTGTTTTAAAATAGCCGGAAGGCACTTGAAGGTTTTGCGCAAAGGGAATATACCCGTAATCGTATCCAAGGCTGATTTGACCTGAAGGAAGAAAGGAAAGCGTTTTTTTTGTTTTTGTAGAATCTCCTGTGCCAGCTATGGCTGCTTCCGTAAAGAGGACAAGCAGACAAATCATAGTGGTATGACCAGAAGGTTTTTTCATTAAGCGGTTCAGAGAGCCTTAAATTTATGATTATTTTGAAAGTAACAAGGGCTTGTTGATTATTTTTTTATGGAAAGGTTTAAATACGGCTGTTTTTTTCTTACGTGTTTATACTTAGTTCGGTATCGTTTAATAAACCGTTTCAAGGGATATGGAAAGGGGTCAACCCCAATAAGATAGAGGGCTTGTAACTCTCTCCAAAACGGTTTTACCGTTGTATAAGAGGATATTTCACCATTGATTTTACGGGGGTGATGAATTGCTGATTTTGTCTGGCTTTCCATTTTGATTCTTTTTAGGTTAATACTGATTTTTTTAAGGCTTCCAAGATATAAAATATACTTAAATGGTGTATGTTTTAATGTTGTAATATTTTAAGTTAACTTATCTGACCTTTCGACTATGTTAAATGAATCGAAAGAGCTTAGAAAAATTGGCGAACGCCTTGAAAAACTGCGCATTAAAAAGGGCTATAACAGCTATGAATCCTTTGCCGTAGATAATGGTCTATCCAGAATGCAATACTGGCGGATGGAAAAAGGTAAAACAAATATGACCTTTCGCAGCCTGATCGTCATACTTAAAATTCATAAAATTTCTTTGGAAGATTTTTTTGCCAATAAATTTTAACGGCTTTGATGTTATTTTGCAAAAATGATGTCAGGTTTAAGTTGTTTTCCTTTACCTAAATTTGGTGTATGAAAAAAGACATGAATATTGTTTTCAAAAATCTTCTTGAAAAATATTCCACTACCCTTGAACGCAATCTTATCAAACGATTAAAAAAAGCCAATGATAAGGAACATGTGGTAGATGAATTTCGTAAAGCAATGGAGTTTCTGGAAGCCTGTAATAAAAGCGATAAGAACCGTCAAAAAGTAGCGGAAATATTTATGCTGTTTTATAAACGTGGCGAGGATATGAATTACACCCTTGAACATCTGCGAAAAGTATTTGGTCATGAAATAGAAGAAATTAAGTCGTATAAAAAAATAGTAGATGGTGAAGAACAGGATGTGTATATAACCGAAGAAGAAAAAGCATTAAAGCAGTTTACGTTAAACGACCGAAAATTCATAAAATTCCTAATACGGTTAATCGCTTTTCAAAACATTCAGAAAAAAATTGATACAATCTATCAGGAAAGTGTTTCCGGTAATGATAGAAATCCTAAGTCTATCGAAAACATTGTTAAATGGACAGGAAGCAAGGAAGATAATAAAAATGAGTTTGTACAATTAATATACGGACTACACAAAGCCGGGTTTTTAAATAAAGGCAAAGGTGAAATTACCAAGATCGTGGAATCTTTATCAGAAGTATTCGGAGTAGAACTTGGTAAAAACTGGCAGAGCAATCATTCTGCAAGTATTCATAAAGCAAAACACAATTACGAGCCACCGATATTCAAGAAAATCAAAGAGGCGTATAAAGAATATACGGCAAATCTTGTAGAAGAGAAAAGGAAAAACTAAGCCTTACTTTTCCTTATTTACATTCTTTACTCATGATTCTTCCATGACTACACCATAGTCTAATTCCCATTTTTTTACGGTATTTTACGTTTCTTTCCGGTTCGCAAAATCGGCTTTCGTTTTTCGCCCGAAAAACGCACTCAGCTAATTCGCTGAAATAAAACCTCCTGTACAAAAATCCACTCCCAGCCCAACTCCCAGTAGGAGGAAAAATCCAATTTTTTTGAAAAATCTTGTAGCGTCAATGACGGTAAAACCATGCCCGGAATTGACGATAAAATTGACGCTAATTGACCGTAAAAAGCAGACAATTTACGCTTTGACTTACGATAATTTACACTAAAAAGGAGGATAACATGAGTACCACGGAGAAAAAACAAGAAGAAAACACGCAAAAAAAGCCCGAAGAACAAAAAAGCTGGCTGGAAATCGCCAATGAATTTATTAAAAACCCGGCTGCCACATTCGGAATGGGTGGTTTAGGTGGCTTTTTACTTGCCCAACATCTATCAGGAAAACAAATGGAGCGATTAAAAGAAGAACATCGGCTTCAACTCGAAGAAAAAGACAAACAAATCAATAAACTCATTGACCATACTCAAAAAATGAGTGAGAGAATGGAAAATTCTTTGCGCGGTTTACTTGAAAATGCAAAAGAAAACACCGAAGACCTCGAACAAGACCCAACGGATAAAGTTTATCGACCTAAGAAAAGACAGTTTCGATTAAAATAAAAAACTAAAAAATATGAAATACGAAAAACAAATTGTAAAAATACCCATCGAGATTTTTCTGGAAACCTGCCAGATGATCTATACCGGAAACTTGTATAACAAAATACTCGGTTCCAATGAAACGATGGGGGAAGTAATTATGGAACTGGGAACCATCAAAGGAAACCCTTATCAGAAAGATGCAATGACAAATGTATTGGAGTCCGTAAAAGAATGGAATGAGTACCGTCATGGCGTTGACGATCCCGATGAAATTTCATTACACTAAAAAACCTGAATAAAAAATGAATTGCCTGCACTGTAATAAACCGATTGAATCCAAACGCAACACCAAAAAGTATTGCAGTAGTACCTGTAAACAATACGCCTATTTGCAGCGTAACGGAACACCTGTTATCGAAAAATCGGGGTTGGAGGAAAATGTTGTACTTGTCCAAAATAAAAATGTTGAACAACAAAATGAAACAGAAATAAGCACAGAAAAAAATTCTATTAAACAGGAAACTGAATCCGGCTACAAAAAAATACGACCAAAAATTTTATCCATGCTGGAAGACTCTTCTTTTCATGTGGAATATCATTCACATTATTTTACAACCACGGATATTGGAGAAATCCGGCCAGAAAATTTTGAAGCCTTTGGTTATGTATGTAAAAGAATTTTCTGCATTTTAGAAAATGTACTTTGCCTTTGTCATAAAAGAAAAGTATTTTACAATACTATTCTTACTATCCGCAAAGGGCTGGCAGAAACTCTTACTTCTGCTTACTATAAACAACTGCCTTCCGGTTTTCCATTCAATACAAGTCTTGTTCATTTGTTTGAACAGTTGGGAGAATTTGAATCTGTATTATTCAAAAGCAAGGAGGGAATGAAATTTTCTCTCGAAAAAAAGAAGGCGGTTCTCTACATCAATATGCTGAGAATGTTAAGGGGATTTGTCTGTGAAAAACAGCCTTTCAGGGAGTTGTTTCCCCATTATTTCAAGGGCTAATGCGCTAATAAATAGGAACCATACAGGGTAAAAACAAACATGTTAAATTATTGATTATCTTAGATACGAGAGTTATGAAAAAAGTGAAAAAGAAGTTCTTTGAACAAAAAGAAAAAATGCTTAAAAAATTACCTTCCCCATTGGGAATTGATCAAATGTTACACCAAATGGCAGAGGTAATTTATCACAGCTATTTTAAAAAGTATCCGCATGAATTGGAGAAAATAAAAGTACCACAGGACAATGATTTTTTTAAAGCGGCATAAAATTGGATGCTGCTTTTAAGTATTGAATTAAAAAAAATGAGTGTATGAAAAATAACAAAATGCACAAAAGAGAAATGAAGACAGCGGATGTAAGAAATTCGACTGTCTGGAACCAGTTTGCAAAGCAAACAGGTATAAGTAAAGAAAGAACCGACAACTGTATTATTTATACCCGTGTTTCTACCAAGGAACAGGAAAGCGGATATAGTCTGGATGCACAACGAAAAGAATGTGAGGAATACGCACTTAAAGCAGGTTATACTATTCAGGGTTATTTCGGTGGAACCTACGAGAGCGCAAAAACAGATGAGCGCAAAGAGTTTAGTCGAATGATTTCCTTTGCCAAAAAAAGTAAAGAGAAAATCACTTACATCATTGTTCACATGCTGGATAGATTTTCCCGCTCCGGTGCAAATGCTATTTATATTAAAGAACAACTCAAAGCACAGGGTATTTACATTCAATCTGTAAGACAACCTGTAGACACTTCTACTTCGAGCGGTGATTTTCAGCAAAACATACAAATGATTTTTTCTCATTATGACAACCAAGTGAGAAAAGAAAAATGTATGTCAGGAATTAAAGAGGCATTACTAAAAGGAGAATGGGTAACCAAACCTCCGGTAGGTTATGATATTGTGTATTCGGATGGCATCAAAAAAATTGTGCTGAATGAAAAAGGAAAACTAATCCGTAAAGCATTTCATTGGAAAGCGCAAGGAAAATCTGCCGTTGAAATTATTGAGGAACTAAAAAAATTGGGATATAGTTTATACCCACAACAAATGTCGCGCATTTTTAAAAACCCTTTTTACTGCGGAATGCTTTCTCATTCTACATTGGAAGGCAAACTGGTCAAAGGAAATCAGGAAGAATGTATAAGTGAAGAAGTGTTTTTGAAAGCCAATGAAGTGTTAAGTAAACTTCCACATGGTTATGTTCACATGAAGGCAACTGAACCCATTCCTTTGAAAAACTATGTGAAGTGCGGGCATTGCGGTTCCAATATGCCGGGTTATCTCAATAAGAAAAAAGGATTATGGTATTACAAGTGCAGGGTAAAAGGATGCTGTAATAATAAGAGCGCATTGAAACTTCATGACAAGTTTTGTGACATCATGGATTTGATGACACTTAAGCCGGAATACCATGAAAAACTAAAACAGGTTATTGCTGATAAAATAACCGACTTGCAGCAAGAAAAAATAGAAATAGAAAAGTCATTGCTTGCACAATTGAATGAGGCACAGGATAAGTTGGAACAGATGGAAGAGCGCCATGCCTTTGGTGAAATAACCAAGGACATTTACGCTAAGTTTAGCGTAAAAGTGAAGGAGGAAGTGGAGAAAATAACCAACCAATTGCTGGAATGCCGGAAAAAGGTGTCGAACCCCGAAGGACTGGCTGAAAGGATGCTGAATTACGCCCAAAACCTGCGTGAAGTGTGGGATTTTAGTGACTATAATGAGAAGGCTAAGATGCAAAATATCCTATTCCCTGCCGGAATTACCTATAACAAGAAAACTGACGAGTGTCGACCCATAGATTGGCAAAAGGCATTTGGATGGACTGCCCAACAACAGGGGCTTTTTGAGGTAAAAGAAAAAGGGGAATCCGCATTGTTTTTTGCAAATTCCCCATTGGTAGGGGCGACTGGATTCGAACCAGCGACCTCCTGGTCCCAAACCAGGCGCGATAACCGGACTACGCTACGCCCCTAAATTCTTTATGCGGTG
>JBKBUQ010000052.1:0-18345 GCA_046289975.1 Flavobacteriales bacterium
CCTTCGGCAGGAGTATGAATTGGCTGAAAAGAATCCTTTCCGTACTTCTCGTAGTGACCGGAAGTGACGTATAAATTTTTGTTGGCGATATGAGGAGTAACAACCTGCTGGTAACCCGCCTTCTTTTGTGCAGATCGCATGAAGTGTTCCAATCGTTCGCGAAGAGCAGTTCCCTTGGGTAACCATAGCGGTAATCCCATTCCAACTTTTTCGGAAAAAGTAAACAATTCAAGTTCTTTACCCAGTTTGCGGTGATCGCGTTTTTTTGCTTCTTCAAGCATTAGCAAATACTCCTCGAGGTCTTTTGCCTTCGTAAATGTGATACCGTAAATGCGGGTGAGCTGCTTGTTTTTCTCATCACCTTTCCAATATGCTCCGGCAATGCTCAACAATTTTACAGCCTTGATAAATCCGGTATTGGGAATATGCGGACCTCTGCAAAGATCAGTAAATGCACCCTGCTCGTAAAAAGTAATGGTTCCGTCCTCGAGTCCTTCAAGAAGATCGAGTTTATACTCATCACCCTTTTGGCGAAAATATTCGACAGCCTCTTTTTTGCTGACATCCTTACGCACATAAGCATTTTTCTGGCGTGCTAGTTCCAACATTTTATCTTCGATCTTTTTCAGATCGCTATCGGAAAAAGCTTGACCGCCAAAATCAACATCGTAGTAAAATCCATTTTCAATTGGAGGACCGATTCCGAATTTCACTCCGGGATAAAACGACTCAAGAGCCTCTGCCATCAGGTGGGCAGATGAGTGCCACATGGTAGATTTTCCATTTTGATCGTCCCAGGTAAGTAATTTCAGTGTTGCATCTTCATTGATGCTCCGCGTTGCATCCACAACTTGTCCGTTAACTTCGGCGGCAAGCACATTACGTGCAAGTCCTTCGCTTATTCCCTGAGCAACGGCCAGAGCGGTAGTTCCCGCAGCCACCTCACGAATGGAGCCATCGGGTAATTTAATTTTGATCATTTAGATAGAATTGGAGTGCGAAAATAGTGTATTTGGTGAAAGGATAAGTGTGTATTGCGATTGGTGAGAAATGTAAGCATAAAAAAAAAGGCCGGACAAGCCGGCCTTTTGGTATAGTGACTTGTGTTATACATTCTTGTATCCGTACGTAAGAACCATGAATCCTGATGCAGGCTCCCGGGTATCATTCGCAGAGATAATGTAATCAACATAAATACGCTTCAAAACAACATCTTTGCTGTTTTTAAGCTCCTTGTACTTGGCGTTAAGTACATCGGTTTGAATAGAGATATTTTCCTGACCGGTAACACTTTTTACTTCGTGTAATTTAACGCGCCCCTGATTGTCGGAAGGCTTATCGTAAATTTCAATATCCAAAGGCTTAGTAGCACCTTCGGCATTAAATACCAACCGATATTCGTTTCCATTGAACAATAACACTTCAATCTCGCGCTTCTGTGTAAAACCGGAATAACTGAAGTGAGTAACATTGGTTCCATCATAGCGGTAAGGCTTCAGGTTATCACGGCTTTTTTCTTTGTAAGCGGTTACTTTAGTTGCGTTTTCCTGTGCTTTAACACGCGGATCTGGCTTCTCATCTGCCTTCTTGTTCAGAACCTGAGCAGTACTGTAACCAACGATGGCTACCAGTGAGGCAGTAAATACGAATGATACTATTCTTTTCATCATAACACCGGGAATTAGGCTTTAACGATCTTGTTACGTAGTGCAATCAATTTCTCTGCCAAAGTCTTGATCTCGGCTTCAGTCAGATTAACATTATAGGCTTCATCACCTTCAAGGCCTTTTACAGACTCTAGTCCTTTGTAGGTTGCATCCAGGTCTTTAAGGTCAGCGATAAGCGCGTCTTTATCCGCATTGGGGGCATCCATGGAAAGCGCCTCAATAAGGTTTGAGCAGATGATCATCTGCTCAGAAAGCTTAGCTCCAACATCTTTTTTCTTTTCTTTTAAAGATGACTGAGCTCCTATATACATACCTTCAATCCACGCACCGGCAAACATAATGTTGCCCAATTCGTGTTCCCCGTTTTCTTCAATATAGTCGTCGGTTTTTTCCTCGATCACAAAAAGGATGTCAAGAACTGAGTCTTTGTTACCCAAGTTCTTTTCGAAACGGGTTAGAATATCTTCTGAATCAAACACTGTTGAAAGTCCGATCTCTGAGCTCAGGTCACGAACCACTTTAATGATTTCACCTGCTTCTTTGGAACGTTCGTTAAGAACAGCGTATGCCAAATCGGCTGAGTAAACACCAAAATTTATTGACTTCTCCCAGTTGGTCGAATATTTTGAAACTGCGTCAAGCTTGTTGGTAAAACTACCTTCGAAGCCCATTCCGGACTTGTCAAAGATCATTGCCACCTGAAGAGGACTTGGCAGCAGGCTGTAGGAGGACATGGTATCTACCTCGATTGTCTCCTCTAGCGTGTCGGCAACAGGGACAGTAGTTTGCTCCTCACCACCACCGCAGGAGGAAAGTAACAAGCAAGAAGCTGCTGCTACAGGTACAAAATGACTGAAAATTCTGAACTTCATAAATGGTTGGGTTTCGGCTAGCGAATTTAGACAAAGATTCGGACTGAGCGAAAAAGGCATCACTTTTTTTGCAGCCGGGGCTCTTCTGCGAGGCAGGGTTCCCCTTTTTGGTCAGGAACCCGCGACTCCGAATTATCATCATGGTGCTTGTAATCTTCCTTTTTGCGGAACCAGGAACGGATCTTCCGCAAGAGTTTAACGTCCGACAGTTTATCAAATTCCTCCGTATAATAAACCCCAACACCCTGAGTAAAAGGAGCTTGAGCTGTTCTGGTAATATCGAACTCGTTCGACTCGTTATACCCTCTAACCCTAAACGTTCCGTCCTTGTTGATTTTATACTCCACATTGAAATCGCCGATAAGCTGGTTGGGATTGCGGTTTGCGCTGTTTCCTTTTGCTACGCCCACGTTGGTACTCACCGTTAAGCGATCGTTGAGTAACTGGGTTGAAAATGCAACAGCAATTTCCTCAGACGAGATTTCATCGCCGGGCCGGTAATTCAATCCAATATCGAATTCATCACTGATCTGTGAAAGCCAATTACTCATTTGACTGGAGATCATTTCCGAAACGGTAGACTTTCCACCTGAAAGTGCATTACCGGAAGCATTGCTGATCGAGTTGGTTAATGGCAGAAATTTATTGATCGCCATTAATGCAAAAAATTGTCGAGTAAGCTCCGGTCCGGAAGAACGAATACCATTTAGTGCTGTTTTTACGTTTTCATCACCCTTGGGAATACGGATATCGAAAGTAACATCCGGCTTAAAGAGATTCTGCCGAAGCGTCATTTCACATTCCACCTCCATGTTTCGCTTGTACAATGCGGCAACATCAGGTGCCATAATTTCTGTTGGTGCAGCCATTACTTTGTAAACCGCCTTCAGATCGATATCCGCTGCCATGGGATCTCCATACCAGGAAATGGTACTTCCTTTACGAACTGAAAAACGTTTGTTGATCACATTCATCAGCGTAAACAAATAATCACCCTGATCGATCACATATTGCCCAAACATTGTGAATTCACCAAGAGGATCAATGAGCATTTGCAAATGACCCGCTCCTCGTCCGCGCATCATATCTCCCGCCAGTTTATCAAAAACTATAAATACTTCAGCGTCGGGGGTGATGTCAAAATCAAAATTCAGCGTGATACCGGATAAATCGAGCTTGTCGTTTTCAATGGTAACAATTGAATCGCGGTCGACAAACTTCACAAAATCCTGTATCGATTGATCGGAACTTCCATAGAGGGGTAGAGTTATTCTTGTTCCTTTTTCTGTTTTTGCATTTACCGTTACTTCAATATTATTACCGTATGCAAATACTTCCAGGCTTCCTGTTGCGAAGGCTCGTCCGAAATAAAGGGGATTCATTTCTTCCGTTGTATTCATGCACAACATTTTATTGAACTCAAGTAGACAGTTGAAATTCCAGTTCTCAAAATTCTTATGCAAGATCGTTCCCTGCGCATTACCAAGGTTTCCTTTGATATCTGAAATCGGAATATTATCGAAAGCAATCATATCTTCAGTGATAGAGACAATACCTCCAAAAAAATATTCTGTATTCAGCATTCCGACTTTTATTCCCCCATTTTGGAAATCGAGTTTCCCTTTTAATTTTGGCTGATCAACATTACCGGAAAGTGTGATTGTACCATTTGCCAATCCCCTTAAATTAGACACATCCTCAGGCAAAAAGGCATTTAAAAAATTCAGATTCGTTTCATTGAACCGCAATTGATATTCCAGTTGTTCTTTTTTATTTTTTGTGTGATAGCTACCGGCAAATTGTATAGATTTTATATTGTTTCTGGAAAGGAGTCCTGTTGTTAGAATTCGTTTGTTTTCATTATCCCAAGAATTCACGAGATCAAATTCTCCGAGATAATGTTCATTTACATGGAAAGAATCAAGTTCAGAGGTGGAAGCGAAAATAATATCATGGTAAATATCGGAAACAAAACCTTCCGCATCCAGTCTGCCGTACAAATGAATGGAGGTATCTGACATTAAAAAATTAATATTTCTCATATCAAAATTGCAGATATCCACATTCAATTTATCGTTTCTGTTTTGTGAGATCACACCACCCACAGAAATGATTTGATTGCCATTATGAATATTAAAATTATTAATTGAAACGGTGTCGCCACTGAACGCAATATGAGAACTCGCGTCGAGGTCCCATGTCTCTCCCATAACAGTTACATGCGAAGGATTAATATCAAACTCAAATCGATTTCCGGAATGAACTATTCCCATTCCCTGCACGTTCCCGTAATTGAGGCCATCTTTATTGTCCCAATCCATTAAGGTGGCAATCTGGTTCTGGTACAATTCCGATTTAAGCGAATAGTTTTTTAAGGTAACACCATCACTGAGAACAATTTGTTCAGACCGAACACGAACTTCGAGGTAATCGGCATTGTTTCTTGCATTAAGAGTTAATCCGGAAAACTTTGTATCGGCATAGGAGAGAGAAGGGATCTTATCGGATCTAAACGTAAAAATGTTTGATTCGGACTCAAACTTTCCACTCAAAGCAATGGGCTGAGGAATGATCAGTTCCGGAGTAAACAGCTCTGTGATGATTTCAAAATTATGGATGGTAAATTTGTACTCAAACTCCTGAGCATTTTTCAGTTTGAATTTTTTATCGTCAAAAAGCGCAGGTAAAACATTAGCTACCACCGAAGAAAATGCAACAGGTAATTCTTCAAAATTATATTTCCCGGTAATGTTTCCGTCCATAACATCCGATCGAACGACAAGCGCCTTTCTCTTTTCAGGTAATTGCTCTGCTGCAAGAAATATAGAATCGACATGATACTCTTTTCCTTTTTCGTAATAATCAACACCGGTAACTGTAAGCCTTCCTTCAAATACATCGATATCACTTCCGATTGCATCTGCCGTAACTGAAAAACACAAACTTGCAGAAGGATCGCGCTTTGATAAATTCAATGTAACGGGATGTGCTTCACGAACATCAAGATTGAAATTAAACACAGGTTCCTTGCCGCCAAACACAATACTTCCGTCAAAATTCATTTTAAGATTTGGATCTTTTACTTCCAATTTCCCAATAAAACGGTCGGGACTTAACTTCCCTTTTGCAAGTCGGATATTGGAGTAATTATAGCCTTCAAATCCCAGCGAAAAAATATCACCCTGTATATCTGCATATAAATTTTCCACAGTTATACCGGTTGCTTTTATATCGATTTTCATACTGACATTGCCCAACTCCGGCATATCATAAAAATAGCCTGCCTTGAATTCGTTCGTGATAAGGTCACCATCGTAATGGAAGAATCCATCCTTGGGGTTTACATAAAAACGAATATCGGTTTTAACCGAACCAACATCGGTGTTTACCTCAGTATATGCAACAAAATCGTTGGTGCCTCCGGTAAAAGAGCCTCTGCCGTTGAATTTTCCGATTTTTGAAAATCGTGGAGGGAAATCGATTGTAGCGCTATCGAATGGAGGAATCGGAATGGTTGCCAATTCAGCCATCGTACCGGAAAATTCTTTGATTTTGGCATCGATAAACACATTTTCAAAATCAGTAACCTGAATCAGATCAATATTGCCTTTGATAAAGGTCTGATCGCTTAAGGCGAGATCGAGCTGACGGATTTTGAGTTCATTAACAGTTCCCCTTACTTTTCCGCTCAACTGAATTGTTCTGTCAAATCCTTCCAGTTCAGGAGCAAAAAAAGAAATATCCTTCATGTATACTTTGCTTGGAAGTATTTGGGCTTCCATTCTAACTTTCTCTTCAAAATCATCGAAATCATCAATATCAGCGAAGAAAAACGATAACCGTGGAGAGCGCAAACGGGTATTGGCTGTAGCGATTAACAGTTCATCAAAACCAAGGTAGTTTTCATGAATTTTAATGGTCGCCGTGAGTGTATCGAGTAAAAATCCGCTATTCTCAGAGAGGAACAGGCGATCCATATGCACAATTGAAGTATCACCCGATTTATGAAAATCACTCATGCTGGCATCCAATCCCCGAACAGCCATATGATCGAAATCTACACCGAAATCCTGCCACGGTTTATTGAAATTGTGATAATCGAGATGGGTATTGGTAAGCATTATCCGATCGACATATACATCCCAGGGCTTGGTAGTGGTATCGCGGCGTTTGGGCTTATCCGAACTAAAATATTCTTCAAGGAAATCGTAATTCCAGACTTTATCACCCTCGTACTTTTTTAGTTCGAGGTGCGGATCAACCAATTCTACCTTGGAAAGCCTGAGTTTTTCTTCCCGGATGGAGAGGTAACTGATATCGCAATGAATTTTTGGAGCGAAAACCAATGTATCACCACGAAGGTCACGAACCAGTACTTCCTCGAGTGTGGCGTAATCAAAAAAATCGATATCGACCTTTCCGATACTGACCTCAGCATTTAGCTCGTTGGATAAATATCCGGCAATCCGCTGAGCAAGCCAGGTTTGAAAAGCAGATGATTTTATGGCAAAAACAAGAAAAATAACGAAAACAAGCACCCACTCCAGCGAGATACCTACAACACGCGACAATATCCTGATTACTTTTTTGATAGTTTTGCAGTGCTGATTTCTACGAACTTGTTAATCAACAAAGATACCACAATTCTCGGCATCGAGTCGAGCTGCGACGAGACCTCTGCGGCGGTGTTGAAAGGAGGGATTTTGCTCTCAAACGTAATTGCAGGCCAGAAAGTCCACGAGCAATACGGTGGTGTAGTTCCTGAACTTGCATCCAGAGCGCATCAGCAAAACATCATTCCTGTTGTGCATCAGGCCATTCAACAAGCGGGAATCAATAAGCAGGATATTGATTGTGTTGCGTTTACAAGAGGACCGGGACTTCTTGGAGCCTTATTGGTAGGTACATCTTTTGCAAAATCTTTTGCGCTGGCAAGAAATATTCCCATGGTGGAAGTGAACCATATGCAAGCGCATATTTTGGCGCACTTTATCCGCAAACCTGGCCAAGGTGAAAGTAACATGCCCCAATTTCCATTTATTTGCCTTACTGTTTCGGGAGGGCATACCCAATTGGTCCTGGTAAAATCGCCTTTACAGATGGAAATCATCGGAGAAACCATCGACGATGCTGCCGGTGAGGTATTTGATAAAGCTGCAAAAATGCTGGGACTCCCCTATCCCGGCGGACCATTGATCGATAAGCTTGCAAAAGAAGGGAATCCGGAAAAATTCAGATTTTCAGAACCGCATCTTCCCGATCTT
This sequence comes from Flavobacteriales bacterium, assembly GCA_046289975.1. Taxonomy (GTDB): domain Bacteria; phylum Bacteroidota; class Bacteroidia; order Flavobacteriales_D; family UBA2798; genus UBA2798. The sequence goes on from JBKBUQ010000052.1 coordinate 7,804, forward strand.
CAATACAGTTTCAGCGGACTAAAAACAAGCATCCTCTATTTCCTTCGGGATGCAGTAAAAACGGATCCTGCATTTATAGAAAACAACAAGGCAGATTTAAGCGCCTCTATTCAGCACACTATTATTTCTATTTTGCTAAAAAAACTAAGTAAAGCAATAGAGATCTACAAGGTCAAGGATATTGCAATTGCCGGAGGAGTAAGTGCAAATTCGGGGCTACGCAATACCTTGCTTCAAATGCAGAGCGAATGGAATGTTAAAGTTCATATTCCTCCCTTTGAATATTGCACCGATAATGCCGCAATGATTGCAATGGCGGGTGCTTTCAGGCATGCAGAAGGACTCTTCGCCTCGCAAAACATTGCACCACTGGCAAGAATGAGTTTCTGAATTGTAGAGAAAGTAAAGAAAGTCTCTCCATTTTTACTGTTGTCATTAACCAAATCAATTTACATTTGTTGTACCAAAACCAAACAAATATGTCATTTGAACTAGCACCTCTACCCTACGCAAACAATGCGCTGGAACCCTTTATCGACGCAATGACCATGGAAATTCACCATGATCGTCACCATGCTGCATACGTTAACAATCTTAACGCAGCAATAAAGGGCACCGACCTTGAAGGAAAATCCCTTCTCGAGATCATCACCAACATTTCAAAAGCCCCAATGGCGGTAAGAAACAATGGTGGTGGACATTTTAACCATGATCTTTTCTGGAACGTTATGGCTCCAAACAAAGGAGGAGAACCAACAGGTGCACTTGCTGATACAATCAAAAGCACATTTGGTTCTTTTGAAGATTTCAAAACCCAATTCAACGCTGCCGGAGCGACCCGTTTCGGTTCCGGTTGGGCTTGGTTAATTGTGAAAGCAGATAAATCAATTGCTATTTGCTCTACACCTAATCAAGACAACCCTTTAATGGACATCGCAGAAGTTAAGGGGACACCTATTTTAGGATGTGATGTATGGGAACATGCTTATTATCTGAAGTATCAGAACAAGCGCCCGGATTACATGGCTAATTGGTGGAATGTTGTTAACTGGGATGCCGTTGCTGATCGATACAAAGCAGCACTCTAATTAAGTATTTCAAAAAAAAAACCGACAGAGAATTTTGTCGGTTTTTTTTTGCTTTTTACTCAACTCTTTACTCCATTCCTTCTACTCGTATGGAAAGCTTTCCATTAGCAGATACAAGGGTTACAATAGCTTCGTTTGCAAGAAATACATTTCTTGTAGAGATATCATTCAACTTTCCTTTCAGAACAATTCCTTTTGAAATCTCGTAATTATCCAGATAAGCCTGACAATCTTTTTTAGCCTGATCGAGTTGTTTTCCGATTTCGAAATACATATTCTTCTCCATGACCTTTGCAAACTTTCCGTGCAACAACCAGTTGGCCGATTTTAAAAGTTTGTTTTTGGTATCCATATGAAAATCTACATTACGCATTACGATGTTTCTGCTTACACTGTCGTAGGCAGGAATACCCATAAGGTAAATATTTCCGTTCACGCTTCCTTTGAGGCCAACCTCCACTACCATTTTATCTTTTTGTCCCCACATATCGAATCCCGTAAGCGTAACTGATCGTTTACCCTCGGTGTAGGTATATGGATTATCCACGTATTGTTCTTTCATTAGTGCGGCAGCATGAGGATATTTAATCATATTCACCAGTCCAACATGAAAATCATCCGGTAAATCCTCACGTATTTTCATGATGGGAAACCTGGTTGAATCGACAACAGGTTTTGGTCCGATATGTGTTTCCGTATAGGTTTTCATTCCCAAAGAAACCTTCATAATTCCCTTCTGAGTATTAATCTGGGAAGCGTAAATTTCGATGGGCTCCAAACAAAACCAGGTCTTGTAAGTTTCGGAAACCAACATGGGCTGATACAATCCTCGAATAACATCGCCAACGTAATCTTTTAAATCGACATATTCACGGATCGCTTTATCTATTTCCTTTTCAATAAATTCTTTCTGCCCTTCAAGCGCTGCATCGGCAATCATGGTAACCGGTAACTCAAAAAGATAAAGGTCGATAGCAGGTGATTTGATCCATTCGTGTCCAGCTGATTTGGTAATCGTTTCAACTTTCCAATTGTCTTTAAGTGTTATTGCCGACACATAAGTTGTTTTCAATATTCCGTTAAAACTCGTTGTTACCCCAAGCGTTTTGTATTGACCACTAATACTTAATGGTAATGTTAGTCTGATTTTGTTTTGTAATCCTTCTACTTTTATATCCTCGTGTTTTTTCACTTTCACCTTTAGTCCGTCGTTATCATTATCGGTAAAGGAATTGTCTTCATAAATCACACCCTTTACATAGGCGTTGATTTGCTTTTGAATATCCGAAAGGGCAATCTCCATTGGTAGATTTATAAACGAAATCTCCCGGTTTATTTCTGTTTTTACAGGAACATACGATTCATCCGGTTTTTCCGGTTTCACACTTGTTTTGCAGGAATTGAGCAGCAGCAAAACGCTAAAACCTAGAAGAGAAATAATCCTAAACTGAGAAAACATGGAATTTCATTTTAGCTAAAATAGAGAATAATAAGTCCGGTACAAAAGCGCTAAAGAGCCCTTTCCGGCTGAGGAGATCGAAAGGAAGAATCTTTTTCGATCACCCTGTTTTTCACAGGTGTTTCATCCGGTAAATTCACCATTATTGGCAACAGAAGTATGAGGACACCCGCTACCAGCAGAAATATAAAACTATTACGGTTGTCAGAAACGAAGCTCATCAAATCTTAACATAAGGACATGCAGCCAGCAGGGAATAAATCTTTTTGCTGGTTTCATCGGTAACAGGAACAATCGGTAACCGGGTATAGTTATCTGCAAGCCCAAGAAACTTGAGCACCTCTTTTACACCGGAAGGATTGCTTTCAACGAACAAATGCTGAATGATATCCAAAAGATTATAGTGAATGGCCTGCGCATCTGAATATTTTTCCTGCAGGGCAAGTCGGATCATTTCAGAAAACTCCTTAGGAAATGCATTTCCTACAACGGAAATCACACCTACTGCTCCAACCGAACAAGCAGGCAATGCAATTGCATCGTCTCCACAAATCACTAGAAAATCTTTTGGCTTTTCCTGAATAATAGACATGATCTGATTAAAAGAACCGGATGCTTCTTTGATTGCAATCATGTTTTTGCAATCGCGGGCAACACGTAAGGTTGTTTCGGCAGTCATGTTTCTTCCTGTACGCCCCGGAACATTGTACAAAATAACAGGACGTGGTGTATGTGCATTTACCTGAAGATAATGTTGGTATAGACCTTCCTGAGTTGGTTTATTGTAATAAGGGCTCACCGATAAAATCGCATCTACGCCTGTAAAATCAAAATTCTGAAGTGTGTGAACAATATCGCGGGTATCGTTTCCTCCAACACCAAATACGATAGGCAAGCGCTTATTATTAATCTCAATTGCAAAATCAAGCACAGCGCGTTTTTCATCTTCGGTTAGGGTTACCGATTCACCGGTTGTTCCCTGGATAACCAAATAATCTGTGCCATTGCTGATGAGATGCTCCAGAATACGCTGCAAGGCTGCATAATCAACTTCACCTGATTTATTGAAAGGCGTGACAACCGCCACTCCCATTCCGTGGAATTTTTTATTCATGATACCTTATTGATAATAGAGAGGTAATAATTGACCTGAGCAATATAATCGATCAGTTCCGCTGAGTGAACGTCGATCAAAAGATCATAGTAATGCTTGAATTCTTCTGTAAAGTAACCTACTTTAAAACGACCTTTTGATTTATTTAAAATATGCCGAAGCGGAATGATCTCTTCACGTTCAAGATCGATCAGGATATCAAAGACTTCATTGCAAAAATTTTTGACAGCATTACCACCCGGACGAAAACTCCAACTGAGATCTGCTTTACAGAAATAATCGAACTCCAATTGTGAGCGTGCAAATTCGGGCAACACCTTCTCTTCAACATAGCCCAAAGCCATAATTCGCTTTATACCTTCTTCTTCTTTGAGGTGACGCACGTATTTTTTTACTGCAGCAAACTTTTCTTCATTATCGACACGGTAGATGAGTCCGACCGATTTTGCAGTAGCCAGATTAAACACTTTAGGTGTGCGGCGAAGTCCTTTGTATTCGGACCTCATTTGTCGTCTGCCTACTTTTTTACGGATTCCTTCGAACATCATTCTGCCAACAATTTATCGAATTCTTCCTCCGAAATGATTTTCACTCCGAGTTCCTGCGCCTTTGTCAATTTACTTGGACCGGCTTCATCACCTGCGAGCAGATATCCTGTTTTTTTCGAAACAGACCCACTCACTTTTCCTCCGTTGTTTTCAATGAATTCCTTAATCCCATCACGCGAATAGTTTTTAAACACTCCGGAAACAACGAATGAAAGTCCATTCAAACGATCTCCTTTTTCCTTTATCTGCGACGGATCCAACTCCAACTGAACACCAGCCGAACGTAAACGATCAATCAACTGCAAATTAGTTGGAAGCCTGAACCATTCATAAACACTCAGGGCAATTTTATCCCCAATTTCTTCAACAGCCACAAGTTCTTCGACCGAAGCGCCAGCAATAGCCTCAATATTCCGAAAGTGCCTGGCCAGCTTTTTAGCTACTGTTTCCCCAACAAAACGGATACCCATTGAAAACAAAACTCTTTCGAAAGGAACAGATTTGGAAGCTTCAATTCCCGTAAGGAGGTTATTGACAGACTTCTCAGCCATTCGTTCCAGAGGAAGCAAATGTTCTTTCTTGAGATCATAAATATCTGCAATCGTATGAATGAGTCCGGCCGCAAACAATTGTTCGATGGTTTCCTCTCCCAGGCCTTCAATATCCATTGCCTTACGTCCTGTAAAATGCACCAGTTTTCCTTTAATCTGAGGCGGACACCCCATTTCATTGGGGCAATAATGTTGTGCTTCTCCATCGTTTCGGTAGAGTTGAGTCCCGCATTCAGGACAAGCATCCGGAAATCTGAACACTCCGGAATGTTCATCTCGTTTACTGAGGTCAATACCAACAATTTTAGGAATGATCTCTCCTCCCTTTTCAACGAAAACAGTATCACCGTGATGCAATCCCAATTTTTCAATTTGATCAGCATTATGAAGAGAAGCACGTTTTACAACAGTACCGGCAAGAAGCACAGGTTTAAGATTTGCAACGGGAGTGATAGCGCCTGTGCGGCCAACCTGATAGGACACACTTTCGATCAAGGTTGAAACCTGTTCGGCCTTGAACTTGTAGGCAACGGCCCAACGCGGTGATTTTGCAGTAAAACCTAGTTCCTGTTGCTGGCGGTAATTATTTACCTTAATGACCACCCCATCAATATCAAACCACAATGCTTTACGAGCGGTATCCCAGTAGTCGATAAATTCCATTATAGCATCGATATCGGAGCAACGTCGGATATAATTCTCTTTTTCAGAAGGCACTTTAAGCCCCCATTCTCCGGCTTTTTGAATACTTTCAAAATGATTGGCAAATGGAAGCGCATCACCTGCAACAGCGTAGAGGAAACAATCCAATCCACGTTTAGCCACGATGGAAGAATCCTGCAGTTTAAGTGTTCCTGACGCGGTGTTACGTGGATTTGCAAACAAAGGCTCACCTGCAGCCTCACGTTCGCGGTTCAATTTCTCGAATTTTTTACGCGGAAAAAAGATCTCTCCTCTAATTTCAAATCGTGCGGGATAATTGCCCTGTTGCAAACGAAGGGGAATGGTACGAATGGTTTTTATATTGGGAGTAATATCCTCTCCCTGCTCACCATCTCCTCGCGTAACTGCACGAACCATTTTCCCGTTTTCATAGGTTATGGAAATCGCAACCCCGTCGTATTTGAGTTCACACACGTACTCTATCGGACCATCAATCAACTTTTTTATTCTGTTTTCGAAATCAATGATCTCTTCTTTCGAATAGGAATTGGAAAGAGAAAGCATTGGATAGGTATGTTTCACAACCGGAAAATCCTTTGTGATATCTCCACCAACACGCTGACTCGGGGAATCGCTGTGGACGAATTCCGGAAAATTTGTTTCGAGGTGAATCAGTTCCTCCAATAATTTATCGAATTCAAAATCGCTGATTTCAGGCTGACTTTTGATATAGTACAAGTCATTATGCCTGTTCAATTCGGCCGTAAGCTGATCAATTCTGGATTTTGCCTGTTCCCTTGTCATAATGTAAAGTTAATGAGAGCAGAAATTTGAAAGCGGTAAAAAAGGAGATTTTATCAACGGAATCGCCTAAGTAGGTGAATAAAATCGGGGTTTATTCTGAGCAAACCAAAGCAATTGTTTTTCCATTGGGATGTATGGCCATTCGTGTAATTTCTCTTAAGGAAAGGAATCCTTTCCGAGGCAAGGGTTTCCAATCGGAATTCGGCTGATTGGATAAAAACCAAATCTCATCGCCCGAGCTTGCAAGCCAGCCTGTTGTTAATGCCAATAAATCCTGAGCACCTTCGGGCAGTTGAATAAGTTTCCTTGCCATATCAGGACCATTCATCCAATAATCGAGCAGCATACGCTTAGATGCTGTGTTAAGTGTGTAATACACACCTATTGTATGATCCTCGTAGGATTTTTCCCATGTGGGTATCTTCAGCAGATGTCCGCTGAACCAACGGCCAACATGATTGCAAATAACCTGCTCTTCTTTTGTTTTAAGATTAATCAATCTCAAACCATGTTGCTCTGCGGGACCCAAAACAAAAGCCAGGATCAATTCACCGGAAAGAAATTGGTAGTACCCAACTGAATCCAGCCAGGGTGCAATTTTTTTTGGCTTTTTCCCATTCAGGTCGAAGCGCCATAAACGTTGGGTGGTACCATCCTCCTCCACACGAACCACAGATATTCCGGTTCCATCGGGAGTAATGCGCGGACTGTATTCTGAAGTTCGGGGTGTAGTAGTTAATTGAATGGATTTACGTCCTTCAATTTCATAGCGGAAAATATCTGTGGTGGAGTGTTCGGTCATTGCCGTGTAATAAATATATTTTCCATCCGGCGAAAACCAGGGCTGATTATCATACCCCATGTGACCTGAAGTAATATTTTGCGGATTACTGAAATAAACTGAATCCGGTTTCACATCAATATCGAAGGTCCAAATATCTGTATTCATGGTTTGTCCGAAAGAACAAAGCGAATTAAAAGCCAGAAAAATACCCACTACTAATCGCATACAATTCCAAAATCATATTATTACTTAAACCGATAAAAAAAGAGCCTCCAAATGGAGGCTCTTTTTTATTCACCAATTCCGTGACAATTCTTATATTTTTTTCCTGAACCACAGGGACAGGCATCGTTACGTCCAACTTTCTTTTCCACGCGCACAGGCTGAGTTTTTACACGTTGTTGCTGATCACCACTTGAAGAAGGATCACCGTAACTTGGAATTTCCGTTCTGGATGTTTGAACATTTTTTGGTAATTCCTGACGAGGAGCAGGCGCTTTTTGCACCTGTTGTTCTACCGTATTAACGGGAAGCTGCGCCTTCACAAGGAAAGAGATAACCTCCTTGTTCATTTTATCGATCAGCTTTTTGAATAACTCGTAAGACTCAAGTTTATATACCACCAACGGATCTTTTTGCTCGTACACTGCTTGCTGAACACTTTGTTTGAGGTCATCCATTTCACGCAAATGTTCCTTCCATTCGTTGTCCAGCACCGCCAGCAATACTGATTTTTCAGCTGTACGCAAGGCAGCACGTCCACCGCTTTCGTATGATTCTTTCAGGTTAACCACCGACTGCAAAGTGCGGATACCATCGGTGAAAGGAACAACAATATTTTCGTACTGGCTGCTTTGTGTTTCATACACATTTTTAACTACGCCGTAGATGCGCTCAAGCATACCATCCATATTTCTACGGTAGGTTTTCATTGCGAGGTCAAAAAGTTTTCCTGCAATTTCACTTGTATCTCCTGAGAGAAATTCATCTTCAGAAACCGGAGCATCAATTGCGAGATTGCGCAAACATTCAAAACGGAAAGTATCGTAATCGCGCACATCCTGGTATTCGGCAACCAGTGATTCGGCAACATCGTAGAACATATTGGAAAGATCGATATCCATACGATCGCCATACAATGCATTGCGACGTTTAGAATAAATGGTCTTTCTTTGAACATTCATAACATCATCGTATTCGAGCAATCGTTTACGAATACCGAAGTTATTCTCCTCCACTTTTTTCTGTGCACGCTCAATGGATTTGGTGATCATACCATGCTGAATCACTTCACCCTCTTTCATTCCAAGACGGTCCATCATACGCGCAATACGTTCAGATCCGAACAAACGCATGAGATTATCTTCGAGAGAAACGAAGAACTGAGAAGAACCGGGATCACCCTGACGACCGGAACGACCGCGCAATTGACGATCGACACGTCGCGATTCATGACGCTCTGTACCAATAATAGCTAAACCACCGGCCTCTTTCACTCCGGGACCGAGTTTAATATCGGTACCACGACCTGCCATGTTGGTCGCAATAGTTACTGTGCCCGATTGTCCTGCAAACGCAACAATATCCGCTTCTTTTTGGTGAAGCTTAGCGTTAAGCACCTGATGAGGAATATTGCGGAGTTTGAGCATTCGGCTGAGCAACTCAGAAATTTCTACTGAGGTTGTTCCCACTAAAACAGGACGTCCTGCCTCCCGTAATCTTGCGATTTCGTCAATGACTGCATTGTATTTTTCACGCGCTGTTTTATAAACAAGGTCATTTTCATCCTTACGTACAATTGCGCGATGTGTTGGAATGGTAACAACATCCAGTTTGTAGATATCCCACAATTCTTTTGCTTCTGTTTCCGCAGTACCGGTCATACCGGCAAGTTTGTGGTACATTCGGAAATAATTCTGCAAGGTGATGGTCGCATAAGTTTGCGTAGCTGCTTCCACCTTAACATTCTCTTTCGCTTCGATAGCCTGGTGCAATCCGTCGGAATAACGGCGTCCTTCCATGATACGACCGGTTTGTTCATCGACGATTTTGACTTTACCATCCATGATGACATATTCCACATCACGTTCGAACATCGCATAAGCACGAAGCAATTGATTCATGGTGTGGATACGTTCAGCCTTAATGGTATAATCACGCATCAAGGTATCGCGCAATTGGGTTTGTTCCTGAACCGCAAGGCCGGAAGCCTGAATTTTTGCTATTTCTGCGCCGACATCAGGCATGATGTAATAGCTGGAATCTTCACCGGAAGACAATAACTCAATTCCTTTTTCAGTAAGTTCAATTTGATTGTTGCGTTCGTCAATAACAAAGAATAATTCTTTGTCGACCTTATGCATTTCCTTTTGCTGTTCAGCCATGTATTGGCTTTCGGTTTTCTGCATAATGGCTTTTACGCCGGGTTCCGACATGAATTTGATCAGTGCTTTATTACGAGGCAAACCACGGTGGGCACGCAATACAGCCATTCCTCCTTTTTCAAGTGAATCCTTATCAACGTTTCCGCGACCATCTTCACCAAGGCCTGCCAATAATTTTTTTGCGTCGGTCAGGCACAGATTAATGTATTTTCTCTGCTCGGCAACCAAACGTTCTATTTTCGGTTTGAGCTCATAGAATTCATGTTTATCTCCCTGCGGGGTAGGACCGGAAATGATCAATGGGGTTCGCGCATCATCGATCAATACAGAATCGACCTCATCCACAATTGCAAAATGCAGTTTTTGCTGTACAAGGTGATCAACTGAATTGGCCATGTTATCGCGCAGGTAGTCGAAACCAAATTCGTTGTTGGTACCATAAACGATATCTGCACGGTAAGCTTTTCGTCTGCGGTCGGAATTGGGCTCATGTTTATCGATGCAATCAACCGCCAGACCATGGAACATGAAAATCGGAGCGTTCCATTCGGAGTCACGCTTAGCCAGGTAATCATTCACAGTTACAACGTGCACACCTTTTCCTGTAAGCGCATTCAGGAAAATCGGAAGTGTTGCAACAAGGGTTTTTCCCTCACCCGTCATCATCTCCGAAATTTTTCCCTGGTGCAATACAACACCACCCAACAACTGAACATCATAATGCACCATATCCCAGGTGATGGTTGTTCCTGCTGCATCCCAGGTATTTTTCCAGATTGCTTTATCACCATCAATACTTACCACTTTGTTGCTTACACTCAGTTCGCGATCGAAAGGCGTTGCAGTAACGGTAATCTCCGGATTCTCCTTGAAGCGGCGACCGGTCTCTTTTACAATTGCAAATGCCTGAGGCAAAATTTCGAGCAGGATAATTTCAAGTTTTTCATCCACCAGTTTCACCATTTTGTCGGCCTCTTCGAGAAGACGTTCCTTCTCATCCATATCAATGGTGGCATTGGCTTTGTTACGGAGCTCTTCGATTTTAGCTTCTTCTGGACGAACAAATTCAGCTATTTTTTTACGCAGCTCCTTTGTGCGGGCACGAAATGCATCATGACTAAGTCCGCTGAGCTGAGCATATTCCTGA
>JBKBUQ010000053.1:0-18254 GCA_046289975.1 Flavobacteriales bacterium
GCAGCACATTACCCTTTTATGAGTGTGATTGCACGGATAAAAATGCATTTCGAAAAATTTTCGAAAAGGAAAGACCTTCGGGGATCATCCATTTTGCTGCCTACAAAGCAGTTGGAGAATCTGTAGCGCAACCTTTGAAATACTACCACAACAATATTGGCTCACTTGTGGTAGTGCTCGAATTAATGAAAGAGTTTGGAGTAAACGATCTTGTGTTTTCTTCCTCTTGCACAGTTTATGGCCAGCCGGAACAGGTGCCCGTTTCAGAATCCTCCCCGTCCAAACAGGCAATGTCGCCCTACGGATACACCAAAGTAGTCTGCGAGCAGATCATCGAAGACGTGATTGCTTCAGGACAAGCCATGCGCTGCGTTTTATTGCGCTATTTCAATCCGATTGGCGCTCATCCCTCCGGAAGGATTGGAGAGCTTCCCAGGGGTGTTCCAAACAATCTGATTCCCTACATTACCCAAACGGCGGCAGGACAACGAGCGTCACTTACTATCCACGGAAACGACTATTCCACCGTTGATGGGACCTGCATTCGCGATTACATACATGTTGTTGACCTTGCAGATGCCCATGTTAAAGCATTGGAATGGATCCATTCTGAAAAAGAAGCTTCCTTACATGAAGTCTTCAATGTTGGAACCGGTAAGGGAGAAACTGTGCTTGAAGTCGTAAACACTTTTAAGAAAATAAGTGGAATTGATGTCCCCTATACTGTTGGTCCACGAAGATCCGGAGATGTTGAACAGATCTGGGCCTCCACAGAGAAACTAGAAAAACTACTAGGCTGGAAAGCCAGGTTCAATTTAGCAGATGCTTTGCGCGATGCGTGGAATTGGCAAAAACAACTCGAAGCATGAGGGGATTTTTATTTCTTGTTTTTCTATTGAATACGCACATTGCGTTTTGTCAGATCAGTGCAGAAGAAGCCTATATAGGAATCATTCCCGGAGAGTACAATTCCCCGGAACGCATGCACCGCTGGATGATGGATGTTTATCAGGATCGTTGGGAGCCAGTCCCAAACGGGATTCAATCGAAATGGTATTCATTCGGGATAGCCGCATCACGCATGATTGATATTCCACTGAATAAAAAAAGCACTATTGCCATTGCGTTTGGTCCGGGGATCGGCTCGCATAATGTTCATCATAACGGTGCTTTCACCAACACGATTGATAGTTCCGGAATTCGCCGCTATGGGATTGAGCCGCTTACTCTGGGGTATTCCTACAAGCGAAACAAAATCAGATTAACCCTGATTGAACTTCCCTTTCAGTTGCGCATAAGAAGCAAACGTGACGGATTCTTTTTTTATCCGGGATTTAAAGCGGGATGGCTGGTTGGTAATCACTCCTTAATTGTAGATGACCAAGGAAAATACAAACGCTACAATTATAAAGGATTTGAAAAACTTCAGTATGGTCCTACCCTTCATATGGGATACAACCGACTGGCATTATATGCATACTATTCGCTTACACCGGTAATGAAAGAAGGAGAAGATTTCAGAACCTTTTCCATTGGTTTATCGGTTAACTTTTTTTAGTCGGCCTCTCCCGGAAACAACGTTGCCCATGCATCTCTTGATGCTGTTTGTTCTGCTTCTTTTTTTGTGCGTGCGCTTGCTTTTGAAAACGGCTCCTGATCAATCCTTAATTCGATTTCATAGCGCATTTCCGCACCAAGATTTTCTTCCAACAACAAAACAAAATCTATTCTGCGTCGCTCGCGTTGAGACCAGATTATGATGCGGCTTTTATAATCGGTTTCAACCTGAACGATAGCATTCAGATCAATGTGTTTCTCAAGAATCTGATGCAGAACTACTCTTCGTGTGACCTCAAAACCCTGGTCGAGATAAATAGCACCAATCAAGGCTTCGAATGCATTTCCCAACAGGGATTTTGGGTTGTTGATTCCAAAACGTGTATGGCGGATATGACTATCCAAATTCAGTTTTTCACCAAGCATATTCAGAGTTTCCCGCTTTACAATTCGCGATTTAATTTTTGTCAGGAAACCTTCTGTTTCAGAGGGAAAATGGCGGTATAAATATTCGGCTACAATAGCATCGAGAACAGCATCGCCAAGAAACTCCAACCGTTCATTGCTTCGCTCGTGTGCTTTGGGTTCATCCCGCAAATGTGATTTGTGCAGAAATGCCTGCAGATAGAGATCTGCCTTGTGTATACCTATGCCAAATGTATTCCTGACGAAAGCGCTGATTGCTTTTTCATCCGGATCTTTATAGCGAAAGAAAGAAAACAATGGATTTACCCTTGGTACTTCTTAAGGATGATGGAGGCATTGTGTCCGCCAAATCCGAAGGTATTGCTCAATGCGTAATTTACAACTCGCTCCTGAGGCTTATGGAAGGTAAGATTCAGACGTGGATCCAACTCCGGATCGTCTGTAAAATGGTTGATGGTTGGTGGAATGATATTCTTGCTTACTGCCAGCACGCAGGCCAAAGCTTCAATGGCTCCGGCGGCACCAAGTAAGTGTCCGGTCATCGATTTTGTTGAGCTGATGTTGAGGTTATACGAATGATCTCCGAAAACACCAAGAATTGCTTTTGTTTCGGCAACATCTCCCAAAGGAGTTGAGGTTCCGTGAACGTTAATGTAATCGATATCTTCTACGCGAATACCGGCATCGCTAAGTGCGTATTTCATCACATTGCGTGCACCTAGACCTTCAGGGTGTGGAGCAGTGAGGTGATGGGCATCTGCCGACATTCCTCCACCGACTACTTCAGCATAAATTTTTGCGCCGCGTTTTTTGGCATGCTCATACTCCTCCAATATCAAACATCCGGCTCCTTCTCCCAATACAAAACCATCGCGATCCTTATCAAAAGGACGTGAGGCTGTTTCAGGTGAATCATTACGGGTTGATAAGGCGTGAAGAGCATTAAATCCACCTACCCCGGTTTCATGGACGGTTGCTTCTGAACCTCCGGTGATAATGATATCAGCCTTACCCATGCGGATATAGGTGAAAGCATCATTAATTGCATTTGTGGAAGAAGCACAGGCAGAAACAGTGGTGAAATTTGGTCCCCTGAAACCATAGGTGATTGAAATATGGCCTGAAGCAATATCGGCAATCATCTTAGGAATGAAAAAGGGATTAAAACGCGGAGTTCCGTCGCCGGCAAAAAAGCCCTGACATTCGTCCTGAAAAGTTTTCAAGCCACCGATACCGGATCCCCAGATCACTCCTGCACGGTCGAGATCGATGGATTGGGTATCGATGGATGAATCCTTCATCGCTTCGGCCACTGCGACCAAAGCAAATTGCGTAAACTGATCGATCTTACGCGCTTCTTTTCTTTCAAAGTGATCCTCGGGATTGAAATTCTTGACCTCACATGCAAAGCGAGTCTTGAATTTGCTAGCATCAAAACGGGTAATAAGCGCAGCACCGCTGACACCCTTTACCAGGCCGTCGAAATATTCGGGCGCAGTACTGCCTATTGGCGTAAGCGCACCTATCCCTGTTACGACAACTCGTTTCAATTGCATAGGACCTGTTTTTGAAGGAAGATTACTTCGCGTTGTTCTGAATGTAGGTAATAGCATCACCTACAGTAGCGATCTTCTCAGCCTGATCGTCGGGAATCGCAATGTTGAATTCCTTTTCAAATTCCATGATGAGCTCAACTGTGTCCAGTGAGTCAGCACCGAGGTCATTTGTGAAGCTTGCAGATTCAGCAACTTCAGCTTCGTCAACCCCCAGTTTATCAACGATGATCGCGATTACTCTTGACTTGATGTCAGACATGTTTTTCTCCTTTCTTATTTGGTATTACTGGGTGCAAAGAAAAAACCTTTACTAAACATATCAAAATCTTTTTTCAGGCAAATGAAATGTTTAATAATGAGCGGTTTACAGCGATAAAACGCCAATTACTCCTTATTCCGCCCTTGAAGCAGTGCGTACTTCTTCGGTCAAGCCTGCTTTTGCCTGCTCCATATTTGTGATAGGAACATATCGTCCACCACCTTCCAAAGCAATGGTTTGCATCGACTTTGCATCGCGCTCTGCATTCTTGATTGCTACAATAGATGTCGATATTCCCTTTTTCCGGTATTTCTTAACTGTTGGCATTACATCGCTTGTATAAAGATTAAATGCGCCATCAGTTGCCATAATTACCATGTTGTTACCTCCCTGAATGAAGTTCTTTTGAGCAACTTCATAGGCCTTTTTCATTGCTTCCGACCCGGCAGTGTAACCGGTACCTTCCATGTTTTGTATTTTATCTATGATACGGTTCTTTTCATTACCCGGAACATTCTCCATAACCACCCGGGCTGTTGAGGAATAAACAATGAGCGTAACCCGGTCTTCAGGGCGCAACGTGTTGCATAATTCTATCATTGACGCTTTAAGTAAATCCATTTTCCCATCTGCCATCATGGACCCGCTTACGTCCACCAAAAAAACCAAATGATTTACCTTAAACGTCTCCTTAACCGGAGTAGGAGTCAAAATCATTTTGCCGGTATCGGGTGGACTTAACAATTGATCTTCGGTAGTTAGTAGCGGCTCGAACTTTGGTTTTCCGGGATCCAAAATGGGGTCGGGCCTGTCCTTATAAAACAGTGAATCGTTTGGCCATTCGTCAACCTTAGTTTGAAAATAAGGCTCCAACTCAATGTGTACTTTATTGTTCCGGATATTTATATATGCATCAAATTCTTCGCTTTTGTATCCTTCGGCGCTTCCTATAAAATAGTAATACCCTATCTCCACCTTCTTTTGCGTAGTGCCTTTTTTATCTGTTTTTAAAAGATAGCGGGGTAATCCCTTATAGATAATTTTTACACCTGCTTCTGCTATTGGTTCTCCGGTGATTTTATCGGTAACCAGCACCTGCAGTTCAAATTCGGGGATTCTATTTGCGTCAGGAGCTCGGTTAAAATCAGGACAAGCAAGATCGCTCATTTGTGGCATCTGGCGAACTTCCCCTGAAATACTGATGGTAAGCGGATCATTTAGATTACTTACATAAATACCTATTTCCTTGCTAAACCTGCCTGTTTCTTTGGGATTGTATTGTACGCGAATGGTAATTGAGCTGTCTGGTAAAAGCGTTTTTCCCGACAACAACGTACTCACATCACGATCGGTGTCCACACGCAGAATAAATATTTTTTTTCCGGTGGTATTCTTTAATACAAAATCCGTGTAGCGATCCGATTTCTCCGTTATCAACCCAAAATGATGGTGCGTCCTGCTCAGCGATTGGCTGAACAGCTTTCCGCTCAAGAGCAACACCAATAAAAAGAGCAACAGAAAACGATTCATGATAAGCTCATACGCAGAAATCGGGCCAGGGTTCTTATTCAGAAAAAGCTTTTAAGGCATCTGCCAGTTTGCGGTCGTTGCTCAAGCGGGGAACTTTGTTTTGTCCGCCGAGTTTTCCCTGCGATTTCATATACTCATTAAACCCGTTTCGCTTAATAATACACATGCGAAGGTTTTGAAGAACATGTCCCTTGATAAGATCGTTGTAATAGATGTTTTTAGCACACATCGCCTGCTCTATTGCTCCGCGGAATTTTTCGGTGTCTAATGGTTTCTGAGCAAACTCAATGAACCATTCATGATAAGGCAATTCCCCTTCCGGTGGATTTACCTGCGGGGCAAGATGGAATTCCACTACCTCGCCTCCTGCAGCAGCAATAGCCTCGTGAATAGCTTGCTCTACTTCTTCTCCAATTACATGTTCACCAAATGCTGAGGTATAATGCTTGATCCTCCCGCTAACAATAAGACGGTATGGATCTTTGGAAACAAATTTTACCGTATCCCCAATATTGTATCCCCACATACCGGCACTGGTGTTTAAAATGATTACATAGTTTTTTCCGATTTCAATATCCTCAAGGGTAATCCGCTTCGGATTCTCATTGAAAAAGTCTTCTGCAGCTATGAACTCATAAAATATTCCCGACCAAGTGTTGATGAGTAGGCCGGGTTCCTTCTGGCTATCCTGAAACGCAATGAAGCCCTCGGAAGCCGGATAAACCTCAACGCTGTCAATCCGTTTTCCAATCAGTTTTTCAAACCGGGCTCTATAAGGTTCGTAATTCACGCCGCCATAAACAAAAAGCGAAAAATCAGGGAACAATTCAGTGATGGTTTTTTTTCCTGATTTTTCCAGGAGAATTTCAAAATACATCTGCACCCAACTCGGAATTCCACTAATAAGGCGCATATCAGCTTTCATGGTTTCTTCGGCCACTGCATTTACTTTTGTTTCCCAGTCATCAATGCAGTTGGTGGAATAGGACGGCATTCGGTTTTTCTGAAGATAATTGGGAACGTGATGAGCCACTATTCCGGATAATCGACCTAAGGGTATTCCGTTTTTCATTGCGAGTTCAGGACTCCCCTGCAAAAAAATCATTTTCCCGTCGACAAACTTTGCATTTCCAGTTTCAGCTATGTAACTCAATAAGGCATATTTCGCTGAATCGATATGGTTGGGCATCGATGCTTTTGTAAGCGGAATATATTTGGTTCCGCTTGTTGTTCCGCTAGTCTTACACAAATACAAAGGTTTTCCCGGCCATAAAATATCAGGCTGACCTTCCAGCACCAATTCCATGTAACCTTTCAGTGACTCGTAATCACGTACAGGCACATTTTTCACCCAATCAGAATAGCTCTTTATTTCAGAAAAATGGTGGTCCTTGCCAAACTTCGTTGCTTCGGCGGTTCGTACCAGCATCTGAAATTGCTCCTTTTGAGATTTGACCGCCTCTGCTGAAAGTCGGTCAAGTTTTTTCCGGATGTATTTTGCATACGGTTTACTCAGAGCAGCCTTTATTCCCATAATCGTTAAAAAATTAGCAGCGTTTGTGGATCTACCGGCTTGCCTTTATGCCAAAGTTCAAAGTGTAAATGCGGGCCATCACTCAATTCTCCGGATGTGCCAACAATCGCAATTACATCACCCGCTTTAACCCTGTCGCCAACCTTTTTTAGCAATACCGCGTTGTGTTTGTAAACACTCACCAAGTGGTTCCCGTGGTGCACATGGATCTCATGACCACCATCTGAAGTCCAGTCAGAAAATATAACAGTACCATCCAGCGTAGATTTGATTCCGTCTTTTGATGAAGAGGAAATATCAATCCCATAATGCTTTTCGCGAACATTAAAAGATTCGGTGATGGTTCCCTGCAATGGTGTAAAGAAAAACACACCATACAGCTGATCTCCTCCATTATACAGGTTCTCCTTCCCTGACCTTAATTCATACTTTTCGTTCTCTTCCACCCGTGCACGTAAAGCCGAATCTTCCGGGCTTCGGGTAAATTGAACATCTGCCTTATTAATCTGTTCAGGGTTACGACTAAGAGTGTCTTCCGGGCGTTCTCCGTTCAATATGGCCTGAATATTAGCCACATAGTCGTCGTATTGCTTTAGTCTCGATTCAAGTGTATCCGCTTTGATCCGGGCATCAATCAATGCTCTTCTTTCAGAGCCGTCGGGATAACCCGGGATATACTCCTTTAACGGGGTATAAGCTATGAGGAGTGTGGTACCAATAATCAGAAACAACACCAGTGATCCCAGCCAGATAAAAAGATTCATGGGTGATAGTCGCAGCGAAAACCGCTCGGCAAAGGTGTTCTCATCAATAATGACAAGCCTGTGCTTGAGGCGAAGTCGGCGTATTACCCGCTTTCTGCGTTCTTTGCGCTGCTGTTTGGGGTCGAAGTCCTCCATGGCTTACAAATATCGGAATTCCCCTTTGGCAGGGTGATTTCCCGAAAAATAAAATAATTTTGTCCGATTCTAGTTATATCTCGCACATTAGTCGCTCTTGAAAAGAAATTTGCTTCCAAAAAACGCTTTTTTTCCTCTCGCTCTTTTTAGCGTGATGATATGGTTTTCAGCATGCTCAACAGAAAAAAATGCAGCGGTTAACAAGGGATACCACAACATGACCGCCCATTACAACGGGTATTTTAATGCAAGGGAAATCATCAAAGAATCGTTAAAGGTCTTTCGTGAGGGCTATAAGGAGGATTATTCTGCCATCCTGCCCATCTATCTATATGCCGACGAAAAAGCTGCATCAACACTTTACACTGACATGGATCGAGCAATTACCAAAACATCTACGGTAATTACGAAGCACTCTATGCCCAATCCTGAAAGGAACAAAAACAAAAAAGAGGAGTGGTGCAAATGGATAGACGACAACTGGCTGGTAATGGGTCAGGCTCATTTTTACAAAAGGGAGTTCGATGCTGCGCTTGAAAAGTTCAGTTATATCTATAAAACCTACAAGGATGCCGACATTCAGTATGAGGCTCAACTCTGGATGGTTCGAACCTATATGGAAATGGGCAACATGACGGAGGCTTCAAGGGTTTTGGAACGCCTGCAGCGCGATGCCAATGATGCGGAAGAAAAAGCCAAAGAAAGTAAAAAGGACAAGGGAGAGAAAAAAACACGTAAAAAACCAACTTCAAAGGGGAAAAAGAAAAGTACCGAAAAAGAGCAGGCAACATTTCCTCCACGTTTAAAACGTGATCTGATTATTACACAAGCCGATTATTACATCCGGAAAAAGGACTACGAAAAAGCCGCTGAAAAACTGGTAAAGGGGATTGAGATGACCAAAAAGAAACGCGAAAAGGCGCGTCTCACCTTTGTTCTTGCCCAGCTGTATCAAGCCCAGGGGAAGAACTCGCTTGCCTCAGAAAAATACGCTAATATTCCAAAAATGAACCCAACGTTCGAAATGGAGTTTTATGCCCGAATCAACCGTGCTTTGCTCTATGAAGGTGGCGACAGTCGCGGAATTCGTGCTGAGTTGATGAAGTTGTTGCGTGATGAAAAGAACAAGGAATATTTTGATCAAATCTATTACGCTCTTGCAGAACTGGAATTAAAAGATGACAAACGCGATCAGGGAGTTGGTTATCTTAAAAAATCGATTGCAGTAAGTGTAAGCAACGAACGACAAAAAGGGCGCTCCTATCTGCGTCTTGGCGATCTCCATTTCAACGACCGCGATTATGTTCCTGCAAAAAACTTCTTCGATAGCAGTTTAGCCTTTTGGCCCAAAACCTTTCCGGATTATGAAAAAATAAAAAAGAAAAGCGAAAGCTTATCTGAACTTGTTACCCACCTCAACACCATAACGCTACAGGATAGCCTCTTGAATCTGGCCTCTCTTTCTCCCAAAAAAAGACAGGAAGCAATTGATAAAATCATAGAAAAAGAGAAGGAAGAAGAAGAGGCCAAACGTCGTGCAGAAGAAGCAAAAATTCAGCAGGGAACAACAGGTCCTACTGTAGCTGCAGAAAGCGGAGGCTGGTACATTTACAACCAACAGGCAAAAACACAAGGGTTTAATGAATTTAAAAAGCTTTGGGGTGCCCGTAAACTGGAAGACGATTGGCGGAGATCCAATAAAACATCCGTTAGTGAAGATGAGATCAGCAATACCGGAGATAGTGCTTTAAGCGCAACTGATGCCAAGTATGAAAAAAGAAGGGAACAACTCCTTAGCAGTATTCCTAATGGCCCAGATCAAATTTCTGAATCAAAGAAAAAATTGCAAGAGGCTTATTACAATTCAGGGGTAATATTCAAAGACCGCTTTCAGCAAAAAGATTTAGCCATTAAACAGTTTAAATCGCTTCTTGACAGATTTGACTATGGAGAATATGTTTTACCTGCAAATTATCAGCTTTATCTGATTTATAATCCCAGTTCGCAAAGCGAGGCCTATAAAAACACCATTCTAAACGATTATGCCGATTCGGAATATGCCCGTTTGATCCGAAATCCTAATGCAATGAAGGAAGATGAAGAACTGGAGAAAAAGCAGGAAGTGGTGTACCTCCAGGCCTACAAACTTTATCGCGAAAAGAGATATTCTGAATCGTTAGAAGCCTGTAACCAGATTATTCAGTCAGAACCGCAAAACAGGTATCTCTCCCGCTATTACTTCCTGCGTGCCATGAATTATGGTGAAATGAAACAAATGGACAAACTGGAGTCCTCACTAAGTGAGTGCGCTGAAAAATACGCTGCTGAAGACACCGGTAAAGAAGCCCAATCCATACTCGACTATTTGCGCAACAAACGCTCTAAGGAAAACCCCATTCAGGGTTTTGTTTATGAAGCCGAGGCAGAACATTATTTTATGATGATTTTCACCTCCGATTTGGGTTCGATTAACGATGGAAAAGCCGCTTTTTCCGACTTTAATACGCAATACTTTTCCAATGCCGATTTAAAGGTGAGCAACGGATTCTTAAACATGGAGACACAAACCCTCGTTGTTAAGCAGTTTCCTAACAGAAAAAAGGCAATGGAGTATTACCAGGCATATAAGAACGAAAACGATCGTCTGAAAAAATACAAAGGCGCTACCTGTTTTATGATTACCGGTAAGAACAACGCTGCATTTATGCTCGAGCGTGATGTGGAAAAATACATGAGCTTTTTTACAGAGAACTACCTTAGGTAATTAACGTCTTCCGATTTTTACCTTCCCCACACCCATTGTAACGAACGAATTATAATCCACAAACATTCGTCCTCCCGAAATCCGAAAGCGCAAAGGCAAATACACTTCTCCTTTAAAAGCAGTATTCCATCCCGGCGCATTAGCGAGAATTCTTATAACATCTTCAATAAACGGTTTTGCCAGGCCATCAACAGAATACCAGTAATACCTTTCCACAGGCTCAATGTAAGTGAGCTTTCCGGGGCTGTCGAAATTCATTTTAAATAATACGATCTGTTGTCCACTTAAAAATCTCCTTTGCTGTGGAGGAACAATTGTAGTCTGCTCCAAATAATAATACAGACTCCAGGCTCCACCATCGTATACCAATGTGTTTGCTAACGTCTCCTCAGGGAACATAAATCCATCGTGAATAACCAACCACTTCCAATCGTCATTCAGTTTTGCAGATACCGAAAATGGTAATGAAAAAAGTAGCACGATTATCAACTTGCGCATATAGAGGAGCATACAACAGCAATTTACACAATTTATTCGCTGTTTCAGATTTCGGCTTGTTTAAGGTCTTAAAAATTCTATTTTTGTAAGCCATCGATTTCGTTATGTTTAAATCTTCAAATACACCAGCTATGAGCAAGACCGCAGAGATTAACTCACCTGATCGTTTAAACAGAATTGTTGAAGGAACTGAAATCATTGGTGACATCAGGACAGATGGCAACATTCGTATCGACGGCAAGGTGAAGGGCACCATTCATACCAAAGGACGGCTCGTAATTGGTGCTACAGGTATAATTGAAGGTGAAATTGTTTGTGAAAACGCCGATATTGAAGGTCTCTTCAATGGAAAAATAATGGTGAACCAGCTGTTGTCCCTAAAGGCGACTGCGCGACTAACCGGCGATATTCAAACCTCAAAACTTGCCATTGAACCAGGTGCTAACTTTACCGGTGCTTGCAGTATGGGGGGAATGGTAAAGGATATGAAACAACCTGAAAGCAGCGATCGTCGTAATGCCCTTGCCTCCGAAAAAACGGCCTGATGCCGCTTATTCCAATTATTTAACCACCTCCTTTAAAATGGCAATTGCCATCGGAATCGGGGTTTATGGTGGTATAAAACTCGATGGTCTCATCGATTGGAAATTTCCACTTTGTACAATTCTACTTTCCCTGCTCGGGGTTGCGCTTGGGATTTATATCCTTGTGCGGGATACCGGCAATAAATAATCTGTATGAAAAATTTCCTTCTGGTTGCTGTCGCCTTCTCAATTATTGCAGAACTATTGGTATACCTGATCTTTAATCGTGTCTTTCCTGAATTTGACAGCCCTCTTAACTATTGGATTGCCCCCTTTCTACTGCTCGTTTTCGGACTGGCGCACTGGCAGCTTATCTCTTCATTACGGAAAAACGCGAAACGCTTCGTGACCCTGTTTATGGGGGTAACCGGCGGAAAAATGCTGCTTTCGCTTTTTATTATGCTGATTCTGGCCGTTTTAATGAAAGAGGCTGTAAAACCGCTTGCGGTTACATTCATCGCCATTTATCTGCCCTTCATGGTCATTGAAGTCATATTCATCCTCAAGGAATTACGCGAAGTTCAGAAAGCTTCCTGATAGTTATCAACCCCTTTCTATTTTTCCCCTGCCTTTTTTCGTTTCGAATTGGTATTTGTCTACTTTTGCGCTCGATTTTGAAAAGGCAATGATACGTTCAATCCAAGGTTCTCTCAGGTTTTTTCTGGTGATTTTCACCCTGCTTAATGCAAGCTCAAAGGGGTTTGCCAGCGGTAATGATGGCGAATTTAACGCCGGTGAATTCATTATTCATCACGTTTCTGACGCGCATGAAATTCACTTTTTTGGCCATGTTGCAATGCCCTTACCCATTATCATCTATGATGATGGTGTTAAGGTGTTTTCATCCAGCAATTTCTACCACAGCGAACCTAAAAAGACATTTAATCCGGTAAAACTGAAAGAGGAAGTGTATTTCCAGTACGAAAACTACGTGCTTCTTCACGAGAAAATCTATAAGCTAAGCGAACAGGAGCTTATTCTTGATGGTCACGGCCATCCTCAAAATGCTTCTGCGGTTTTTGACATGTCGATCACCAAAAGTGTGTTCGGGATGTTCCTGATTATGATTTTCCTGATTCTTCTATTCCGTAGCGCAGCCAAAAAATATGCAGCTAATGAGGGCAAAGCACCATCCGGAATACAAAACGCGCTCGAGCCCTTTATCCTGTTTGTTCGTGATGAGATTGCCAAACCGAGTATCGGTCACCATTACGAGCGTTTCGTGCCCTTTCTGCTAACCGTTTTCTTCTTCATCTGGGCATCCAATATGCTCGGTCTCATTCCCTTTCTTGGTGGCTTCAACATTATGGGGACACTCAGCGTAACGATGGTTTTTGCTGCAGGTGTATTTATCCTGACCAGTATCAACGGAAACGCTCACTACTGGGGTCACCTTCTGAATCCACCCGGTGTTCCGATGGGTATTAAATTCATTCTTGTTCCCATCGAAGTAGTGGGTATTTTTCTGAAGCCCCTGGTACTAATGATTCGTCTTACCGCCAACATCACGGCCGGTCACATTATCATCCTGTCTTTTGTGAGTTTGATCTTTATTCTGGGTAACAACTACGGTGCCGGAGTAGGATATGGTGTGGGAATCGGATCAACCGCGTTTATGGTTTTCATGAACGTTTTGGAACTTTTAGTAGCATTTCTTCAGGCCTTCGTATTCACCATGCTTACTGCGCTCATGCTCGGTTCGGCTGTTGAGGAGGCCCATCATTAATTCGTAATAATTAACCCTTAATACCTAATCAAATGAGCTTATTAGCTGTTCTTCTCGCTAACCCAACTGCAGGTGTTGCTGCTATTGGTGCTGGTATTGCTGCCATTGGTGCAGGACTTGGTATCGGTAAAATCGGTGCTTCTGCTCTCGAGTCTATCGCTCGTCAGCCTGAGGCTACCGGAGATATCCGTGCCAACATGATCGTTGCAGCTGCACTTGTTGAAGGTGTGGCGCTGTTCGCAGTGATCGTGTGTCTGCTCGCAGTACTCTGATTCCGGAATGGAAGAAAGTCCCGACGGTTGGTCGGGACTCCTCTTTCCGGCGTTTATTACAAGATTCAATTTAACCCCGAATAAGTAAACACTATGTTGACCGTAAGTTTCGGAACCATCATCTGGACCTCCATCGCATTCATTCTGGTGCTTGTCATCATGAAGAAGCTGGCATGGAAACCCATTCTGGAAACGCTGGCAAAGCGTGAAAAAGACATTCAGGAAGCGATCGATTCTGCACGTCTTGCACGTGAAGAAATGGCCCGCCTCAAAGTAAGCAATGAGGAACTTCAGAAAAAATCACGTGAAGAGCGCGACCTTATTCTGAAAGAAGCCCGTGATACCCGTGAAGCTATTGTTGCTGAAGCCAAACAAAAAGCTACCCTCGAAGCAGACCGTATTCTTGCAGCCGCACGTGAGAACATCAAAAACGAAAAAATGGCCGCTATTTCAGACCTGAAAAACCAAGTTGCTACGCTTTCCATTGATATTGCTGAAAAAATTCTTCGCAATCAGCTGTCGGCCGACGATAAACAGAAGGCTTTGATCAACAACATGGTCGAAGAGATCAATTTGAACTGATATGAAAGGCCAACGCGTCGCATACCGATACGCTAAATCTCTCCTGAGTCTGGCAACTGAGCAAAACATGCTCGAACAGGCTTTTGCGGATATGCAGCTAATTGCCGATACCTGCAATACAAGTAAAGATTTCGTTGTTTTTCTTCGCAGTCCGGTAGTAAAAGCCGACAAGAAGATTTCAGTAATTAATAACGTATTCAGCGACAAACTTAGTGTGATTTCTGCAGGATTTATCCGCATTATTACAACCCATCGCCGTGAAATTTATCTTGCAGAAATAGCGAACAGCTTTGTTGAACAATACCGCGAACTGAAAAAGATCGCAACTGCTGAAATTACTACTGCAAGTCCTCTTGACGAAAAACTTCGTAACCGTATTCGTGAGATAGTACATCAAACCGAAGGTCGCGAGGTATTTATGATTGAAAAGGTTGATCCGGGAATCATTGGCGGAATCATTGTGAAAGTGGGTGATCGTCGTTACGACGGTTCCATTATGCGCAAGCTCCGTCAGCTCCGTCAGGATTTTTCCAAGAATGCATACGTGTCACAACTCTAATAACTAACAGACCGAAAAATGGCTGAAGTAAAACCCGCAGAAGTTTCTGCTATCCTCCGCGAGCAGCTCGCAGGATTCAAATCCGCTGCCGAGCTTGAAGAAGTAGGTACCGTACTCCAGGTAGGTGACGGTATTGCCCGTATTTACGGACTTTCGAATGTACAATCCGGTGAGCTCATTGAGTTCGAAGCCGGCCTCCGTGGAATTGTACTTAACCTTGAAGAAGACAATGTTGGTGCTGTATTGCTTGGTGCATCAACTGATATTAAAGAAGGCGACACTGTTCGCCGCACTGGATTAATTGCCTCGTTAAAAGTTGGTGACGGACTGGTTGGGCGTGTGGTAAACACCCTTGGCGATCCCATTGACGGAAAGGGTCCGATTACCGGCGAAATGTTTGAAATGCCTATTGAGCGTAAAGCGCCGGGGGT
This sequence comes from Flavobacteriales bacterium, assembly GCA_046289975.1. Classification (GTDB taxonomy): domain Bacteria; phylum Bacteroidota; class Bacteroidia; order Flavobacteriales_D; family UBA2798; genus UBA2798. The sequence goes on from JBKBUQ010000053.1 coordinate 15,178, forward strand.
TATTTACCGTCAACCTGTTAATGAGCCCTTACAAACCGGTATTAAGGCCATAGACGCAATGATTCCTATCGGACGTGGTCAGCGTGAGTTAATCATTGGTGACCGCCAAACAGGTAAAACCACAGTTGCGATCGACACCATCATCAACCAAAAAGAATTTTACGATAAAGGCGAGCCTGTTTACTGTATCTATGTAGCTATTGGTCAAAAGGGATCAACAGTTGCCGGTATTGTGAAGAAGCTTGAAGAAGCAGGTGCTATGGCGTATACTGTTGTTGTTGTTGCAAACGCTTCAGATCCTGCTCCAATGCAGTTCTACGCTCCATTAGCCGGAGCTGCTGTTGGTGAATTCTTCCGTGATACCGGGCGTCCTGCATTGATCGTTTACGATGATCTTTCCAAACAAGCTGTGGCTTATCGCGAAGTTTCATTATTGCTTCGTCGTCCTCCAGGACGTGAGGCTTACCCTGGAGATGTGTTTTATCTCCACAGCCGCCTACTCGAACGTGCCGCTAAAATCATTGCCAACGATACCATCGCCTCACAAATGAACGATCTTCCTGAGTCACTTAAAGGTCGTGTTAAAGGAGGAGGCTCACTTACTGCGCTTCCTATCATCGAAACACAGGCAGGTGACGTATCAGCATATATTCCTACCAACGTAATTTCAATTACCGACGGACAGATCTTCCTTGAATCGAACCTATTCAACTCGGGTGTTCGTCCTGCTATTAACGTGGGTATCTCCGTTAGCCGTGTTGGAGGATCTGCACAGATCAAATCGATGAAGAAGGTTGCTGGCACACTGAAGCTTGACCAGGCACAGTACCGCGAGCTTGAAGCATTCGCAAAGTTTGGTTCTGACTTAGATGCCGCCACAAAATCAGTACTTGAAAAAGGTAAGCGTAACGTAGAAATCCTCAAGCAGCGCGAAGGCTCACCAATGTCGGTAGAAAAGCAGGTTGCTGTAATTTACCTCGGTACCCGTGGTTTGATGTCGAACGTTCCTGTTAACAAAATCAAGGCGTTTGAAGAAGAGTTTGTGGCTTTCCTTGATACAAAACACCGCAATATCCTTGACGATCTTCGTGCAGGTAAGTTTACCGACGAGATCACAGCGATCCTTGAGTCAGTTTGTAAAGAATTATCAGCGAAATACGCATAAACTATCCTAAGCTAGGACCATGGCCAATCTTAAGGAAATACGCGGACGAATCACTTCGGTAAACTCTACCAAGCAGATCACCTCTGCAATGAAAATGGTATCGGCAGCGAAGCTCAAGCGTGCACAGGATGCAATTATCCAGATGCGTCCGTATGCAGAAAAACTCAAAGAGATTCTCGGCAATTTATCTGCCAGTCTTGATGCCAATGAAGGCGTTTACTCAGCTCCACGTGAAGCAAAAAATGTTCTGATCATTGCTATCACCTCTAACCGCGGTTTGTGTGGTGCATTTAATAACAACGTTATTAAGCGGACGCTTGCACTTATCCAGGAGCATAAGGGAAGCAACATAGCTGTACTTTGTATTGGTAAAAAGGCCCAGGAGTTTTTTAAAAACACCGAATACAATATCAAGGCCTCAGATTTCCCAAAGCACCTGAACGAAGTTTACGATAATTTGAAATTCAGTACTGTTGCTCCTATTGCAGAGAACATCATGCGTCATTATGTTGACCGCAGCGTTGACAAAGTAGTTTTGGTGTACAACAAGTTCAAAAATGCCGCCGTGCAGGAGTTAATGGCCGAGCAGTTTCTTCCCATTATTCCTACGGCATCTGTTGAAGCTTATAATTCGAGCATTGAATACATATTTGAACCCTCCAAAAAAGAGATTCTTGAAGATCTTATTCCAAAATCACTTAAAATTCAGTTCTACAAAGCAGTGATGGACTCATTTGCCTCAGAACACGGTGCCCGTATGACCGCCATGCATAAGGCTACAGACAACGCTACAGAATTGGTGAAAGAACTCAAATTAACCTACAACAAAGCGCGTCAAGCCGCCATTACTAACGAAATACTGGAAATCGTTGCTGGCGCTGAAGCATTAAATTCTTAATTGTACCTACAACAATTTCATAAATAGCTTTCCATTTGGAGAGCTATTTTTTTTATATTGGTATATGAAAAACATAATAAGCGTACTATTTGTCCTATCCCTTGTAGCGAAAAGCAGTGCTCAACAACCTGAGTTTATTCAAACCATTGAAGTCTGCAATTCAAGTGTTTTCGGGGGGCTTCGTCCGCGAATTACCCTAGTGCATGATTCAATTCCCGTTATCAGTTTTAACCGGGCGGGAACAGACCCTGCCGTTTTTGTTTCACGTTATTCCGGGGGTGGTTTTTCAACTCCATTGAGAATTTCCTCTCCCGGCACGCTCCCACTCTCTTCTACTGTTAATTCTGCCGAAATAAAAAGTACAGGCGACACCGTATTTGTGCTTTATGCAGAACATACAGCAGAAGCCTCAATAACCATTCGTCGCTCACTCAACGGGGGAATCACCTTTCCCGACAGCTTTTCTGTTGCTTCTTATCTGTCTAATCACGTAGAATTTCCTGAATTTACCCTGCTCCCAGGAGGAAATCCGGTTGTTGCATACATCTTCTCTGACCTCAGCATGGTAAATACGGAGATAAGAGCAGCCTACTCTACCAACGGAGGAGTGCATTTTACACCATCTGCAGGCATTTCAGGGCTTCTTCCGGGCCAACCCTGCGAATGTTGTCCAATTGCCGTTGAAAAGGCCGGAAATAGTGTTTTTATCGGGTACAGAAACAACATCAGCAACGAGCGGGAGTTTTACCTGCTGCAATCGAATGATGGCGCACAAAGTTTTACAAGCTTTGTACCGATCGATGATTATGAGTGGATCATCAACACTTGTCCGACCAACGGCATTGATCTGTTGGCAATTGGCGATTCATTACATTCAGCATTTGCAACCAAGCCAGGGGGAACCGTACAGATTTTTCACAGAGGGATCCACCACACAGGAACAACCATGGGAACTGTAGGTCTGAATGAAAACAATCCGCCCGCACAAAACATGAGTTATTCTGTATTAGCCGG
>JBKBUQ010000054.1:0-18147 GCA_046289975.1 Flavobacteriales bacterium
CTCGCCAACAAACAATTTATTGGAGCCAATAAATCTGTTACAGTCGACGAAATGATGGATATGAGTGAATTGTATCAGAACAAATATGCCAAGCTGTTAAAAGATCAGGCCGAATACCAGAAGAAAGAAAAGGAACTAAAAAAAGATCTCAAGCGACACCGCGACCAAATGAAAGTAGTTACTGCAGGAAAAAACCTGTACACTTCTGATATCATTGTAAATCTTTCCTCTCCTGCAAAAACGGCGACTGAACTGTCATTCAAGTATGTGACCTCAAATGCCGGGTGGACATCTGCCTATGATGCAAAAGCGATGGATGTAAAAAATCCACTATCGCTCACCTATAAGGCAAAAGTAGTTCAGACAACAGGAGAAGACTGGAAGAACATTAAACTCACACTCAGCACAGGTAATCCAACAAGGAATAATAATCGTCCTACACTAGCCACCTGGCAATTGAGTGGTTACGATCAGGAAGAAGCCGAGCGCCGACGCAAAGCTGAAGAAAACCGCTACCAGAATAAAGAAGCATCAAAAAAACGTGAAAAAACTGCTGAAGCAGGAGCTCCTTCAATGGCAGGTGCAGAATTAGATATGCTGGCTGAAGAAGAAACAGTGAGCAAGGATAAATCCAAAAGCACGGCCTCACTTACAACGGTGCAACAAGGTGCGGTCAGTTTAGAGTTTTCGATTGCCATTCCCTACACTATTGCATCTGATGGAAAAGATTATACAGTTGAAATTGCACGCCACGAGCTGAGTGCCAGTTACCGTTATTATGCTTCTCCGAAATACGATAACTCTGCATTTTTGGTCAGCTACATTAGCGGTTGGGAAAAATTTAACCTGATGAGCGGAATGGCAAGTGTCTATTTTGGGGATAATTATATCGGACAATCCTATTTGAATACAAGCTCTACACTTGATTCGCTTGAACTTTCATTGGGCAGAGATAAAAGTATATTACTGGAACGAAAGAAAATTAAAGATTACGCCAAACCCAGTCTATCCGGATCAACCAGAAAAGTCACGCTCGGAATTGAACTGATCGTAAAAAACACACGCAACGCAGCAATTAAACTCGACCTCGAAGACCAATATCCTGTAACACGGAATAAGGAAATTGAAGTGGAATTAATCGAAAATGCCGGTGCCACTGTTAAAAAAGAAACCGGAACACTTACCTGGTCACTGGAAATCAATCCGGGTGAAACCAAAACCATTCGCTTTGCATACAGTGTAAAATATCCGAAAGATAAAGACATCAGTAATTTTTAAGCATCAATTTCGGATTTTACCAATGGGAACAGCAGAAAATAGAACAATGAATAAGTGGGGAAATAAGTACTGCTCTTTAAGCGGTTTAAGGAAAATGAATTACCGGTACAGGAATTTCATAATCACAATATCCCCGGAAAATTCTCGCATTTATTTCCAGTTTTCACCTTTCACCTTTCACCCATGAACAATGTGGTATAAAGAATGGTTCGATTGTGACTACTACCACATTCTTTATTGTCACCGCGACGATAAAGAAGCTGAAGCTTTTTTGCATCGGCTTGTGGGTCACCTGAAATTACAACCAGGCATGCGAATTCTGGATCTTCCCTGCGGAAGAGGTCGTCATTCCGTTTTTCTTGAAAAAGAAGAATACAATGTTACCGGTGCAGATCTTTCCAGTAATAGTATTGCTTTTGCGAAGCAATTTGAAACATCCAAACTTCATTTTCTGGTGCACAACATGCTGGAACCATTTCCTGAAAAGGACTTTGATGCGGTAATGAATTTATTCACTAGTCTGGGATATTTCGATCGCCCGGAAGAAGATCAGAAAGCCTTGCAACACATGGCAGATGCGCTTAAATCCGGTGGTTTTTTGATCGTAGACTTTTTGAATCCTCTTCAGGTTGAAAAAAACCTGATTCCTGAAGAAACACGCAAAATTGACGGAATAGTTTTCGAGCTGAATAAAAAAATTGACCGTAAAAACGTAATAAAAACAGTCCGTTTCCGTCACGAAAACAAGGATTTTGAATATTCGGAAAAGGTTCATTTATACAGTCGAGATGAACTTTGCAGTATGGTGAATGCAACAGGATTGCAGATAATTAATACCTTTGGCGATTATCACCTGGGGCCACATACCGCAAAAAGCGAACGCTGCATCGTTGTTGCCCGAAAGTCCTGATTTGTGGAAGATCTGATCGTTTATATTGCACTTACTGCCTCCGTTTTAATTGGGGGTGCAGCCGTGGCATTCATGAACCCAGCCGGTGAGCGATCGTTAAAATTGATGCTTGCATTCAGTGGAGCCTTTCTTCTTGGCGTTTCATTTCTCCACCTGATTCCTGAAGTTTACGAACATGGTCCGGCCAATATCGGTGTGTATGTTCTGATCGGATTTGTTTTTCAGTTGCTCCTTGAATTCTTCAGCGAAGGAATTGAACACGGACACGTACATATTCACCCTGAGGCGGGAGCAAAAGGAAAGTTTCCAATTGTAATAATGCTTTCTTTATGTATTCATGCATTCGTAGAAGGAATTCCATTGGAACGGGAAATTCACGCTCACTATCATGATACAGCAAATTCATTTCACGGTCACCACCATGGCGATCACTCGCTGCTAATGGGAGTCGTATTTCACAACATCCCGGTTTCCATCGCGCTTATGACCATGTTTCTGAAGAGCGGATTGAACAACATCAAAGCTTTCCTCTATTTAGGAATATTTGCGATAATGGGTCCATTAGGTACTTTCACCGGTCACCATTTTGGAGAAAGCATTTCCGGTAATCTTGAGCACTTTTTTGAGATCGTTCTTGCTGTGGTAGTTGGTATGTTCATGCATATTTCAACCACCATATTATTCGAATCTTCCGAAAATCATCGGTTCAATCTGTACAAGTTCATCGCCATTATTTCCGGAGTGCTTGTAGCAATGGTAAATTTCTAGATCCGGAATTACCTTTTCAACACTTTATTTACCTTACGAATTGCCCCTGCAAATGGAATTCGGTATGCTGCAGTGAGATGGAAGGAATAACGTTGATCGCGAACACTATTGCCGTTATAATAAGCTCCAGAACCGGAACCATACAACAAGGAATAAAAATTAGCACCGGTACTAACAAACCAGGGATGCGCATCCCAAACCAAACTGGCAAATCCGTATAGATTGTTGGTTGGAAAATTTCCCTTTTGGTGACTTTTAAATTGCGTATTTGTAAAATCATCAGTCAGTGAATAGAATTTATACACCTGAACATTATACAAAAACATGATCCAGGTTTTAAGGTATAGCGTACGAAATTCCTTTCGTCCTTCGTATTTCAGCAACGGCAGATAATACGAACAGCGAAAACCAAGCAACACTCCTGTACTTGTAAATTTATTCAGGTATTTATTGTTGACCATTTGAATGGCATTGGGATCATTGGCCGGACTGGCATACTGAAGCGCGGGGATAAAATCGGAATTGCTTTGAACCAGCATTGAAGAATATCCGAATAAGGTTGACAAAGCCGCAGTCATTTTTCGTGGTGTGTACAGTAAATTTCCGCGTAAACGACTAAATGCCCGAATATGTTTTGTTCCCTTACCGGTGTATTCAAAAACTGCGGTGACTGGACGAACAACCATATCCTTTAAAAACGTTGTACTGTCATAAACCGGATCAGTACGATTCATCCCTGTATACTTTATATAATCCAACGTAAAACTCCAATTCTTATAAGGAATGGAAAAATTATAGGCCGCCATTTGAGTTTGCGAAACCGCATCAAAATCGACAGATCTGGATTTCGAAAAAGAACCGTATCGTGAGGATATGGATATCGTTGCAAATTGACGTTGAACGGAAGGTGTAAACTTCCACCGGGTTATATTTTTTGGGAAATCATCATCGTCCGCATCTGTATACAAATCACCAATCAAATTGGCTGAAATATGTCGGAAGATGGTCGTGTAGTTGTACTGAGCATAAGACATACCCAGATAAAGCCTGTCGGAACGATCCAGATAAAACTCATCATGGTTGAAGAGCGATGAAGAATCTTTTACATCCTGGGCATGGGAAGGTTTTATAACTGAAAAAAAAGTCAGGAAGAAAAATATCGAAAAACGATAAAATGTAAATCCCCTCTGGTTTGCGCTCATACTTCAAAAAATTCAAGCGAATATACCAAAGCTATTCAGCATTTTCACTTTGATTCCCCTTCAACACAATTCAAAAATTTATCAGCTAAGAATCAGGCTCCTGCAAAGCTAATTTTGAAATTCCAACACCAAACCGTCGTAGGCCAGTTTCACATTTGGAGGCAACTCCTCCTCCACCTCAGCATGTTTACCCAGTAAGTGGCTGATATGAATAAGGTAAGCACGAACAGGATTGATTTCTGCGATAACATCCAAAGCTTCCCGAAGTGTGAGGTGAGAGATATGATCTTCTTTTCGGAGAGCGTTGATCACAAGCGTATGAGTACCCCTCATTTTATTCATTTCGTTTGGAGCAATGGTTTTCGCATCGGTGATATAGGTAAAATCGTGGATACGAAATCCAAGAACTGGCATTTTGTAATGCATAACCTCAACCGGATCAAAAGGTAAACCCAGGAGGTGAAAGGGCTCGTTTCTTATTTCATTGAGACTTAATTCCGGAACTCCAGGATATTTGAAATCTGAAAAAGCATAATGAAATTCACGTCGCAGAGCATCGTGAACTGACAGTGTTCCGTAGATTTCAATTTTTTCCTTCTGACGAAAATTAAATGCACGTACATCATCCAATCCTGCAACATGATCTTTATGTTCATGTGTAAACACAACAGCATCCAAACGCTTAACCTGATGACAAAGCATCTGTTGCCGAAAATCGGGCCCTGTATCAACCACAATTACTCTTCCGGCATGTTCAATCATGATAGAGGTCCGCAACCTGCAATCGTGCGGATCGGTTGATTGGCAGACATCACACTCGCACGCAATTACCGGTATACCCTGCGAAGTTCCGGTACCCAAAAAAGTGACCCGCATATCAGGCAACAGTGGAAGATCCCGATTCTGCTTTTTTCAATTTTTCTTCAAGCTCCTTAATAAGCTTGTCCTTTTCCTTATTGGAAGCCCGGAATCGAATCCACACGGTTATCATTCCCAATACAAAAAACAATGCGATAAGGAAGATCTTTGAAATCTGAATGGTAAAAAACACAAGCGAGAATTCAACCGGTTTTGCATTCCAAACGATAAAGAGCAACATCAATACGGCAATAAGACCAATGCCTAACTCCTTTTTGTACTTGATAATAAACGATTCTTCTTGTTGTTGTTGCGACATATTCCTGATTTTGCTGAAAAATTACCTATTTTGAGTCGTATACGCTAATTCAAGTCAAAAAAAAATGAAGCGCTTTCCTCTTCTGCTCCTTTTCACCCTGCATTTTACAATGAATCTGAAGGCTCAGTACCATTCGGTTTTTGAGCAAAATAAGACCCTAACCTATCCCGAGGTTGAGCAATCGTACCGCAATCTTGAACAACGGTACCCGAATTGTAAAATTTATGAAGGCGGAATGACAGACGCAGGTCGCCCATTGCTTCTGTTCACGATTGGAAAAACAGCTGATCTGCATCGTGAAATTTCTGACCCCAAAAAAGTAAGGATCTTAATCAATAATGGTATTCACCCCGGAGAACCGGATGGTATTGATGCATGTATTTATCTGGCGCAAAAATGGTTGGACAAAACATCACTGCCCGATAATGTGCTGGTCGGAATTATTCCCGCCTACAATATTGACGGTATGCTCAACCGTACCTGCTGCAGCCGAGCTAACCAAAATGGTCCTGAGGAATATGGATTCAGGGGCAACTCACAAAATCTGGATCTGAATCGGGATTTCATAAAATGTGATTCCAAAAACGCACAATCATTTACTGAAATCTTTCACTTTTTCGATCCCCATGTGCTCATCGACACCCATGTTTCGAATGGAGCAGATTATCAATATACCATGACATTATTGATGACCCAACCCGACAAACTTGGTCCACAGGGGGAATATTGCAGAAAAGTAATTACACCCCTGTTGTACGAGGAGATGAAGAAAAAAGGATTTCCGATGACTCCATATGTAAATACCAAAGGAGAAACACCTGAAAGTGGGATCGTTGATTTTTTGGAAACACCACGATTTGCAACAGGGTATGCAGCAATTTTTGGGTGCATCGGAATCACCAGCGAAACACATATGCTCAAAGCATATCCCCAGCGGGTAAAAAGCACCATCGCATTAATTGAAACCGTTGTTTCCACCGCAACAATTTACAGCAAGCAACTGGAAGAATTCAGAAAAGAAATGAGAATGACATCCATGGTGAAAAATGAACCACATTTTCATCCGCTGAATTTTGAACCGGACACCAACCGATATTCTGAATTTGAATTTCTGGGTTACGAAGCGAATCACGAACCCAGTGCCATTTCAGGTATGATGCGCTTAAAATACAATCGAGCCAAACCCTACAAAAAGAAGATTCGTTATTACGATCGTTTTGCTCCTGCGCTTATGATAAAGGTGCCACAGGCATACGTAATTCCTCAGGCATGGTCGCGCGTTATTGACCGCTTACAATGGAATAAAATAAATCTGAAAAAAATTGAAAAAGACACCCAGTTTACCGTTACCAGTTACACCATTCGCGGCTACGAAACCGTAAGAAATCCGTACGAAGGACATTATCTGCATTACAAAACTCAAACCGATAGTAAACAAGAAATCATGCATTTCCACAAAGGCGATTTCATCGTTGACACCAAACAGGCAGGCTGGAGATATATTGTTGAAGCACTTGAACCGTCCTCGGTTGATTCTTACTTCAACTGGAATTTCTTTGATGCTGTTTTACAACAAAAAGAATGGTTTTCGGATTACGTTTTTGAAGATCTCGCGGCAGAATTACTGCGAAAAGATGCAGACCTTAATTCACGATTTGAACAGCGAAAAAAAGATGATCCTTCGTTTGCAAAGGATGGTTTTGCACAACTGCTTTTCATTTACCGCAACTCTCCCTATTACGAAGAAAGTCATAACCGCTATCCGGTCTACCGCATCGAATAATCAGCGGGAGATCAAAAATGTTTTTGCGGTATATTGATCACTGCCTTCCAGTTGCAAATGATAAATCCCATTGGGTAAATCGCTGAGCTTAACGATTCCGTTTGTAAAAGCCGACGAAACCACACTACCGCGGCTGTCCAGAATTTTGTATGCAAGAGGAAAAGAGAATAAGGATGAGGTTGAGGAAGAAGAGATATAAAGCTGATCATTTGCCGGGTTCGGAAAAAGTGAAATTTGTACCCCGGAGGAGGCAATTTCGTCTGAACCTGTAATAAACGTCTGACCTGCATTGATTCCTTCCCAAGGAGTTGTATTGTAAGCAGCAGTCCGAATGATGATGGTATCGCGATTGCGACTGCAATTGATATAAAACCAACCGTAGAAGGCATCGCTTGCTGCGTTGATGCGCATTCCCAGATAGCGGTTACCCATTCCGTTAAACTGACCTGAAGAAACGAAGGTCCCTAAGACTCCCGGATTGAAGTGAAAATACGAAGCAACGGTATCATCAAACAAAAGCGCATCAGGATAACCGAAAGTAGAGTTATCCAGGATAGCTGAAAAATTCAAGGGAACGATTCTCTGCGCCAATACACCCGGAGAAAGTGTGATAATTTCAAATTGAAAATCATCGGTACCGTCGGAATTAACATCATAGATAATTTGTCCAGGCCCAACGACAGTATCATTATAGGTCAGCGTTTAAATCTGTGCCTGTACACCCAGACGCCATAGCAAAAAAAATATCCAAGCACTCTTTTTCATAATCAAGATTAATAAGAAATCGGTTTTACATATGTGATGATTCTCATTTCTCACTCAACATTTCAGTAATGAGTCGATGAAAATGATGCACCCCTTGTTCCATTTTTGGTGAATACCTGCCTTTATTGTACAATAATGAATTCGTGCCCTTTTGCACCTTTTCCACGATGGCTTCATCTTCCCGTTCCACTCGATCGAGCAATGCACCTGCACCCTGATCGAGTTTGGATGGATCCCATACATAGGAACGGAAGATGACACGCGTGAGATTATGTTTGAGCGGACGAATAATATTCAGGGATAATCCCCAGGGATAAAAATTGAACATGATATTGGGAAACAACCAATAGTAATAAGCTGCAACCCGCTTACCATAATCGGGCGAATCCTTGGGTAGATCAAACGCCATCTCACCTCCTTTTGCAATACCCAATTGCAGGTTCGACCAGGGATAGATCTCACTTGCATAGCCCTGATAATCGAGCGAGCGGGCAAGATCTTTGTGGATGTATGGAATATGAAAACCTTCCAGGTAATTATCACAGTACAAAGCCCAGTTCGCACGTACCAGATACTCCTGTGAACGAGTAGGATCAAAAACAAATTTATCAACAGGCATCCACCCCACCCGGGCTTCCATTTCCGCGAATACTGCTTCAAAAGGGAATGCAGGGTCTATTGAGGTGAACATGAATTGTTTCCATTGTTTTAACTCCAATTTTGAAAGATCATCCTCCGGAGAAGGAAAATCCTTCATCCCCTCACACTCAGGCATGCTTCTGAAAGTGCCGTCGATATTAAACCTTCTGCCATGATACGAACACGTTATACCCGAATTAAGGGTACATGGATGGTCGATCAGGATATTTCCACGATGGGTACAAACATTGGAAAAACAGTGCAAATTATCCTGTTTATCTCTGGTAAACAGTAGCGGTTCTTCTATAAAACCTTCCATAAAATCAAATGGATAGGCAGAATCGGGCAATCGGATTACCTCACTATCTGCGATGTATTGCCATGAACGATGAAACAACCGCTTGCGGCACAATTCGAGGCCTTCTTCACTGTTGTAAAATGCGCCTGGAAGAGTAAACGCTTCCCGTATGTCTTTGGATACCTTAAACATAAATTGTTGAAAAAAGTTTGGAACGAAATTAGCAAGGTAATGTATAATAACCGTCGTAAAGCGGATTTTTCGTATTTTCAACCTGTTAAAGCCGGACAATACATGAAGCCATTTCTACAACTCAGCCTACTTACTGCCTTTTTTCTGTCCGGTCAACTTGCATTTGCACAGTTCAACCTGAAGAAGCAGTTACCCGAAAAACAAAAGTTTGACGCTGCCAACGTGATTGATTCAACCTATGGCATCATGATGTACGAGCGGCTGAATCCACATAGTGAGGGCGACTCCATTCGTTTATGCGGATCGTATGCCTGCCAGAGCTGGGTGGAGGATTTTTATACCACCGGGACCCTACTGCATAAAGGTTTTTATATTGATGGTCAGCTTAAGACGTATAAAAACTATTTCCCTAATGGCAATGTTGAACGCGATTTCAAGGCGATCGATAATTACAAAGCCACCTGTAAGATTTATTATTCCAACGGACAATTAAAATCCGACATCAAATACAACAATGGTACAATTGAATCCTGGACCGACTACAGTGAAACAGGAGTTGTGATTTACCAGGAAGTAAGCACCAAAGGCGGTGATTTTCTGGAATTCAAGAAATTCTTTTTTGATGACGGATCTCCGAAGCAAATCATGGTTTTGGCCGACAAAAAGAAACGTTCGTATTCCTACACCGAATACCATCCAAACGGAAAAGTAAAAGCACAGGGAATCAAACTTTTTTCAGAAGGACTTGGAGACTATGTTAACGATGGTGAATGGAAATTTTTCGATGAAAGCGGAAAACAATCCAAAACAGAAACCTATTCCAAAGGCGAGAAAATAAAATAATCGTCACAAGAAAACATTATTACCAATTTTTCTATTCTGTTCAATTTGATGTTATGTTATTGGTTTTAGTTAGGGGTTATTAGTTATTAGTTAAGCGTTATTGGTAGGAGTTACCGATCACTGTTCACCATTCATTGGTCTTCACCGACATAACCTGCCCCGACCGATAGCGTCAGGGAGCGTCGGGATCACTGTTCACTTTTCACCGATCACCATTCACTATTCACTATTCACTTTTCACTTTTCACTTTTCACCGTTCACCGTTCACCGTTCACCCTCGCGGGGTTTGTAAAACATGATCACCAATACAGGCAATAGCAGCAAATCACAGAGCACTGCAAAAAACAGTGTAAGCGCCATTAGTAAGCCGAGGTAATATGTCCCCAGAAAATCGGAGAAAATAAGTGTTAAAAATCCACCAGAAAGTATAATGGTAGTTAGAATAATTGCACGGCCTGTACTTACAAAAGTTTTTCGAACAGCAAACATCATCGATCTGCCTTTTGAAAGTTCAATTCGTAATTTGGATATGAAATGAATGGTATCATCAACGGCAATTCCAAAACTGATGGTAAACATCATGGAGGTGGATACCTTAAGATCTATTCCAAGAATTCCCATCACTCCCGCTATCATCAACAAGGGTAGAATATTCGGTAATAAAGCGATCCAAATCATTTGTCCTGAACGATACATCAATCCAACGATCATGGCAATTACCACAAAGGAAATTCCCAGGCCCCAAACCAATCCAAATGCAACCTGACCATTGTTTTTGTCCACCAACAATGCTGTTCCGGTAAGCCGGTAATCAAACACGGAGGTATCGATGGAGTGGTTATAAAACTGTCTTAATTCAGCATCCTTTTGCTTGTACACATAACTTCCCAGATCATTGGTTTTTGCGGCCAAACGAAGCGTTTTTCCATTATCAGCAATCATTCCGCTGAGCAACTGATCTGCTCCAAGTTTTTCGATCATGCGGAATACTTTTTTCAGATCTTCATCCGAATCAGGAATGGAATAATGCCTTTTATCGCCACCGTTTATTGTTCTGTTCACCGACCTCACCAGCGTAAGCGGAGAAATAATGGTGCCGGCTCCGTATACGGTAATAAGGTAGTTTTCCAATTTTTCCAACTCGATTAACACGCTGCGGGAAACAGGAATGGAATCGGTATTCTTTACCAGAATAGCCATTTCGAGCGGACGCACACCGGCAAATTCACGTTCAAAAAAACGGAACTGTTCTTTTAATTCATTGCCGTCCTTAAGATCCTCGAGAAGAAAATTATTGATTCGCATCTGCGTTATACCCCAAATGGATACTCCTGCGGTAGCAATGCTGATACAAATGATCAACATCCTTTTACGTATCACAATAACAAAGGCTTTGCTTAAGAATCGTTGCCAGAAATTCTTTTCCTGCGGAATTGAAGCAATGGATGGTACTGGATGTAAAAGCAGAATTGCGGGTAACAGGGTATTAGCGAGTACAAATGCAAACATAACTCCCAATGCAGTATACAATCCAAAATCGCGAATCGGTTCAATTGTAGAAGTGAGTAAGGAAAAAAATCCGACAGCCGTGGTAACAGAGGTAAGCAATGTAGCCAATGCAACTTCTTTGTAGGTAATACGAAGCGCATCAATTTTACCTTTTCCGGATCGTAATTCTTCAACGTACCGGGAAATAACATGCACCACATCCGACATTCCCACAACAAACATTATAGTTGGAAGAATGGTAAGGACCAGACTGATTCCTTCTCCAACAATTTCCATGAAACCAATGATCCAAACAGCTGTAAAAACAACAACGGTTACAGGAACCCAAACCGCCCAAAACGTACGAAAGGACAAATACAAAAACGCGATTACAAGGATAAAAGAAGTAATGGCAAAAAATCCAAGCTCATATTGCATGAGTTTTACGTAGTAACTTTGCCCGGTACTTCTTCCTGCAGAGATCTTTCCATCAAAAGAGTAACGATCCATCACCTCCTCAATAAACAAGGCGAGTGAATCGGAAGCATTTTTAGAGATATATTGTTTAGTATCCACATACACCAATACCGTTTTAGCATCGGCAGAAATCAGGTTTCGTATTAGGAGATTGTCCTCGAAAATTTTTGAAGAATCAGTTCCATAACTTTCCGGATCATCCATATGAATGGCAGGAACAGGAAAAGGAACCCTGCTGAAGGAGGTCATTACCAGATCGCGATGATCGATAATTGAATACACCCTTGTTACATATGGAATTTTACGAAGATCGTTGGAAAATGAATCGACCCGATGAAGGAAGTCCTCCCGAAAAACACCATTATTGTTGCTCAGTGCAAACAGCACAAAATCATTGTCGGAACCAAATTCCTTTCTATATTCAAGAAAAAACTCGGTGTCTGGATCGTTGGCCGGGAAAAATTTTTCGAAATCGTAATCGAATCCCACTTTCGACATTCTCCAGCCAAAAAATGCCGTTAAGACTAAAACACAGGTAAGCACTATCAGGGCCAGTCGCTTCATGGATTCAAATATACATCGGCTTTTTAGGGAAGTGGAAAGCGTTTTGTATTTTTAACGAAACAATTCGATAACGGGATTGTTTACTTTGTACGCCATGAAAAATTTCAGCATCCCCGAGTATTATCGCTCACCTATAATAAGCAAGGTAAAAGAGTTTCGCAAGCAAAACGATCCGCGAAAAAAGGATTTCAGTCCCACTCTTCTCGACTTTGGTTCTGTTCGTTTTTATATTGCCCGGCATTTCGGTTTTTGTTACGGTGTTGAAAATGCCATCGAAATCTCGTACCGTGCCATTGAGGAGAATCCGGGTAAACGTATTTTTCTGCTGAGTCAAATGATTCATAATCCGGAAGTAAATGCCGATCTGGAGCGACATGGCATCCGCTTCATTATGGACACGCATGGTAAACATTTTCTTTCCTGGGATGAAATCAACAAAGACGATATTGTAATCATTCCGGCATTTGGAACTACCCTGGAGATTGAGCAACTGCTTAAGGAAAAAGGAATCGAAACACAGAAATACAACACCACCTGCCCTTTCGTTGAAAAGGTCTGGAACCGTGCAGAAAAATTGGGAAGCGAGTCCTACACGATTATCATTCATGGAAAACAAACACATGAAGAAACAAGAGCCACCTTTTCGCACAGTAAAAAGAATGCTCCTTCTATCGTAATTAAGGACATGAAAGAAGCACAGCTTCTTGGGGATATTGTGCTTGGCAAAATGGATTTAAGTTCATTCAGCACCTATTTTGGCGATCGTTGTTCCCAAGGATTTGATCCGTCTACTGATCTGCAAAGAGTTGGAGTGATCAACCAAACTACCATGCTAGCAACAGAGACACAGGAAATTGCAGATTACTTTAAAAAAGTGATGGCGGAAAAATATCCTGTCGATAATTCCCGTGATCATTTTGCGGATACCCGTGATACTCTTTGTTACGCTACCAATGACAATCAACAAGCTACTCTTGCACTGATGGAACAGAAGGCAGATCTTGCTTTGGTTATTGGCGGTTACAACAGTTCCAATACCACACATTTGGTTGAATTGCTGGAGCAAAAATTCAGCACCTATTTCATAACCGGCGAAAAAGAGATCGGGGAAAATGGGAACATCTCTTATTTTGATATTCATCAACACGAAACCAAACAGGCGGATCATTTTCTTCCACAAAAGCGCCCCTTAAACATTATAGTAACCAGCGGTGCCTCTTGTCCGGATGCAGTGGTTGACAGGGTCTTACAAAAGGTGCTGAGGCTTCTTGATGCTGAACGGAGTATTGAGGAAGTCCTTACCGAACTTAGTAAATGATTTCAAATCTGAATCCATCTGTTTTTTGATTGCCAATTTTGTATCTTGGCAGGGCTAAAATCCCTGAATATGTTCCGTAGCTATTTATTCCTTTCTGCGCTTTTTGTTGCAACAAGTGCCAATGCACAGATATCAATTACTTCTGCAGATATGCCAGTTGCGAATGAAGTTTACCCTATTTCAACCACCATCGACCAATGGAATATTGATGTAACACAAACAGGCTCCAACCACATCTGGGATTTTTCCTTCCTTACACGTGTATCGCAACTTTTGGATACTACATTTGAAGTACAGGACACTCCAACTGCCTATCAATTTTTCTTCAACAATAATGTTTTGTACCCTGCACACGTAGCACAATTCGCGCGCAGAGGGCAAGACCTCGATCTTTTTGGTTTTCTAACCATTTCCAATGTTTTTGATTTTTTCAGCACCTCCAACAACAAATACAAAAACGTAGGTTACGGCGCACGCATCAATGGTTTTCCAAATTCGGTCCGCAATCAGCCTGTCGATACTATTTACAAATTCCCCTTAACGGATGGAACTCCTGTATATGGTTCATACTCTGTAAGTCTTGTAAACATCCCAACCGTCCTCTATTACCGCCAGCAAAAAACAATGTCGAATGCTACAGTTGACGGATGGGGTTCTATTACCACGCCTTTGGGAACATTCGATTGTATCCGTGTAAAAATGACTATCGACATCCGCGATTCGTTGAGTATGGATATTGGAGGATTCCCTGTAAATTTTGGAGTTAATCGTCCAACCGAAACCCAATACCACTGGCTGGCAAACGGTCAACATGTTCCGATATTGCAGATCAATACTTCTTTAGGAGTGATCACTACTATCCGCTACCTTGATACCATTGCCAATTTATCGGTTGAAGAAAACAGCGTACTCCCCATTGTTGCTTATCCCAACCCTGTGAGCGATATTTTATTGATAGAACATTCGAGCGAAGGAGGATGGATTGAGCTTTATGACATGAGCGGAAAGAAAATTCATATTCAGAATTTCGCTTCAGGCACGGATGTTTCTTATGTTAATGTGCACGCCTATCCTGCAGGAAATTACATAGTGCACATGCAGAGTGGTAAAGAATTCCGAACAGGAAAAATTACCGTTACACACTAAAAATATCAGGCTTTATTGTACGATCCTTTGGTGAAAGTACCGATAATTTTACCCTTGAGTTTTTTTCCTTCAAACGGCGTATTTGCCGATAATGAACGGGTATCCGATTTAGCATAAACCCATTCTTCATTTGTAGAGAAGATACTGAGGTCGGCATCGTATCCTGATTCGATCTTTATTTCAGGCAAACCCAAAACACGACGTGGCCCATGACTGAAGAGCGCAGTTATTTCTTCCACTTTCATCTTTCTCTCCAAAACAGTAAATGCAGCGGAAAAAGCAGTTTCCTGTGCAATCATTCCAAACTCGGCATGATCAAATTCCACCGACTTACTTTCTGTATCCTGCGGAGTATGGTGCGAAGCAATTGCATCACATTTCCCTTTCACTACAGCATCAATCAGGGCATCTTTTATACCGGCAGATCGCAATGGCGGAATAACTTTTAAATGAGTATCAAAACCTGTAAGATCCTCATCAGTAAAGAAAAGTAAATAGGCTGGCAGGTGAGATGTTACATCTGTGCCCTTTTTAATAGCCTCACTGATGTATTCGAACGAACGTGGTGCAGAGATTCCTGCAAAGTGTACAGGTGCATTGTGGTAGGCTGCTAGGTGCAGATCACGCTGCACAACAATTTCTTCTGCGAGTTCAGGAATTCCTTTTAGTCCGAGTGAAGTGCTTACCACACCTTCATGCATCAATCCACCCGGTGCAAGAGAAGGGTCATAGGGCAGACTGAAGACTTTTCCTCCGAAATTTTTCGCGTATAGCAAAGCTCTCGACATCAATCCTGCGCGAACATAATGATTCACATCAAAAAACGCTCTGGCGCCCGATTGCCACATGTCGTACATCTCAGCGAGATTTTCACCATCGAATTTTTGCGAAACCGATCCGCATGGAATCATGTTTACGGGTAAGGATTTGGAGTGATTACTGATGTAATCCACAATGGTTTTACCCGACATCACCGGCTGACTATCCGGCATTACCAGAACATGAGTAAATCCGCCTTTTACCGCAGCCGCAGCACCGGTTTTAAGCGTTTCCTTGTGTTCTAATCCGGGATCACAATAAGAAGCCTGCAAATCGAGAAATCCGGGAGAAACAAAAGCACCTTTCAAATCAATTTCCTCATCCGCCTTTTCGTTGAGCGAGGATGCAATTTTTTCAATTTTTCCGGAGGCAATCAGAATATCAACTTTTTTTCCGTTGAACGAACTGTTCTTATCACTAACCGTTGCATTGCGAAAAAGTGTCTTCATGGTTTATCGCTTATTGTTTCATTAATCGTATAAGTAGTACTTCTGCCAATAGAAAGAGTAATGCCAATAGAATACATGACCTCCAGTATTCGCGGGTATCATCCAGTGCTTCCAATGTAATTCCTTTTCCTTCTTCCACCTTATCGAACAAGGTGAAATCGCTCATGCCGCCGGATTCCAGAATTTTACTGATCTCCTCTGTTTCATAACATGCCAGGTCCGACTCTTTTCTGTCGTAGTTGAAACCAATTCCTGCAATCTGATCATCTCCTTTTTTTACTTTGTAATTCCCCGCTTCACGGATCTGTCCGTGCACATACAGCGACACACTACCACCGGCATTGCGCATTTCGGGAATGACAGAAAAATCGCCTGCTTCATTTTCCACCTGAAACGTTGCATCCCCTCCGGGCAAAGTACTTCGTATCTCAATGGGCAAATCTCTTCCGATCAATTGCATATTGATACCCGAACCCTGACTCCATTCGGCAATACGTAAAACCACAGGAACAAACAAAGCGTGCTTCGAAAAATTTCCGGCCTTTTCCGAGAGCGGAACCGTGCTCACATAGATAAAGCCTTTCCCTTTTGAGTAACGGGATAAAAATTCATCGCCGTTTCTCATTTTCCAAAGTTGTTCTTTACCCGGCATCGATCGTGTTTCGCTGATGTAACGAAAGCGGAATTGAGGAAGATCTATTTCGCGTGGCTCACGTTCAAACATGCGTGAAAAAAACGGAGTGAGCACATCAATGGGTGCAGGTCGCATCGCGCTGGTATCTTTTCCGGTAAATCCTGCAGCACCGCATTGTACCAAAAAATTATTGAGTGAACTAAGTTCCGAACGAATGGAAGGAAATAAAAGCACATTTCCTCCGGCATTCACAAAACGAACGACCTCTTCGGTTAGTCCGCTGCTTAAAACGGGAACCTCATTCAAAATGATTAAATGACGCGAAGGAAAACTCGAAAAATCAACCTGCGATACTTTCCGCGATTCCAGTTTGAAAAAAGGATCGTTACGAAACAATCGGGAAACTGCTGCACTTGTATCGGCAGGATTATCTCCTGTAAGCGAAAGAATATTAACACGTTCTTCCACCGAATAGGAAAAAAACCAGTCATCATCAAACGCTACCTGCGCATCACCTATACTCACTTTAGCCTGCTGCACCCCAACTACGGTATTGGTATAAGTAAGTGCAGAATCACAAAACGATCCGGCATCTACAGCAAAGGTTGAAATGGCCTTTTGGGTGCCGTTCACCGACAATCGAAGCGATACATTTTCTACTGGAATCTCGCCGGAATTCCGGATGCGGACCATCAATTTTTCGGAAGTATTCAACTGCCGGACCGGACTTTCGAACCAAACCGTATCAATGAACAAATTGGATCGTCGTTGTGCTTTGAGGGGCACCAAAACCACCCGGGGACTTGTCCTTCCTGCGAGTGCATTAAGATCGGATGTACTTTTCTGGAAATCAGAAATCCAGACCAAACGTCGGGTGACATCGGGCTCTGTATTCACAAGGTCGAGCTGTCGGAGCATAATTTCAGAAAGCAGTCGTGAAGCCGGCGAAAGTTTTACATCCTGCACCGATTCGATAAATTCCTCGCGGCTTAACAATCGTTGCTGGTGCCCTTCAAGGTCGTTAGTAACCAGCTGAAAACGGTCGGTTGCATTGTATTGCGATGCGATTTCGATCGCCTTTAGCTTACCTGTCTCCAGTAGTATTCCCCCACTCCCCTCCACCTCCATAGAAAAGGAATTATCAATGTAAACCGAAATGATCCTGTCTCCACGTGCTGCATCGCTTGCACTTCCTGGAATAAAGGGCTGGGCAAAAGCAAAAACCAGGAAAGCTATCGCCAGCAAACGGGCAATGAGCACAAGAATATGCTTTAGTCGGGAGCGGCTCCGTGTTTGTTCGTTAACCTCCTTTAAAAAGCTGACGTTGGAAAAATAGACTTTTTTGTACCTCCGGAAATTGAATAAATGAATAATGATAGGTATTACCAGGGCCGTT
>JBKBUQ010000055.1:0-16401 GCA_046289975.1 Flavobacteriales bacterium
GAATTTTCCAGTCGCCTTTTTTTATTGTTACAAAACCATTTTCAAAAACTGCAGCGGTTCCGCCTTTTTTACAATGTTCCCTAAGCACAGGGTGGTTTTCATCCATTGCAAAATAAGCGATGTTGCAACTGAGTTCTTCTGCAATTTTCACGCAATGCACGTTCTCAGCATTGAGCACTGCCCAACCGTCTTTCTTAACGCTTTTTACAACTACACTTTTCACACGCGCAAGATCATCGAGGGTATCAATATCATTCAATCCCAAATGATCTTCCTGTATGTTCGTGATGACACCGATATCGCAACGACCAAAACCTAATCCTGCACGAAGAATTCCTCCGCGTGCAGTTTCAAGTACCGCAAACTCAACCGTTGGATCTTTCAGAATAAATTCCGCAGAAACGGGACCGGTAGTATCGCCCTTTTCAAGCATGTGGTTCTGCACATAAATACCGTCTGAAGTTGTAAATCCTACTTTGTACCCCATGTTCTTAACCATATGCGCAATCAAACGCGTTGTGGTGGTTTTTCCGTTGGTACCGGTAACTGCGATAATTGGAATACGTGATGGTTTTCCGGGAGGATAGAGCATATCAATGACCGGAGCTGCAACGTTGCGTGGTAATCCTTCTGAAGGTGCAAGGTGCATGCGAAATCCGGGTGCGGCATTCACTTCCAGAATTACGCCTCCGTTTTCCTTAAGAGGCTCTGTTAGATTGGAAGCCATAATATCAATTCCGCAGATATCAAGTCCGATCACTCTCGAAATACGCTCTGCAAGAAAAATATTTTCAGGATGCATCATGTCTGTAACATCAACTGATGTACCGCCTGTACTGAGATTCGCCGTCGATTTCAGATACACTATTTCTCCTTTCGCAGGAACACTGTCTAAAGTTTGATTGTTCTTCAGCAACAGTTCTTCTGTATCGCGATCTACTGTAATTTCGGTAAGGACGTTTTCATGTCCGTAACCACGACGCGGATCTTTGTTTACAATTTCAATCAGCTGCGAAATGTTGTGCTTTCCATCACCCGTAACATGCGCGGGAATACGCTGAGCTGCTGCTACTACTTTATTATCGATTACCAGTACCCGAAAATCGAAGCCGGTAATAAAACGTTCAACAATTACTCTGCGCGAATATTTCCTGGCATGTGCTAATCCTTCTAATGCAACTTCCCATGTTTTTACATTGATGGAGGCTCCTTTCCCATGATTACCATCCAGCGGTTTAATTACAATGGGATAACCGATTCGTTGAATGGTAGCTTCCAGATCTTCTTCGTCAACACAAATATCTCCTGCAGCAACCGGAATAGCAGCGTTGCGCAGCATCCGTTTGGTATCCTCTTTATTGCAGGCAATATCCAATGCAATATTAGAAGTTCTACAGGTAATGGTCGCCTGAAAACGCATTTGGTTTACGCCATAACCCAACTGAATGAGGGAATTTGTTCCCAATCGAATCCATGGAATATCTCTTGCTACAGCTTCATCAACAATAGAACCGGTGCTGGGACCAAGACGAACATCTTCACGGATCTCCCTCATTTTTCGGATATCGGCTTGGATATCGTAGTCAATTCCTTTGATCAATGCATCGGCAATTCGTACCGAAGATTCGGCTGCAAACAATCCTACTTTTTCTTCAACGTAGCTGAATACTACATTGTAGATACCACGTGTTTTTGTTTCGCGCGTGCGACCAAAACCGGTGTCCATACCGGCGAGCGTTTGAATTTCGAGCGCGATATGTTCGATCACGTGCCCCATCCATGTTCCTCTTTCCACACGCGAAAAGAATCCGCCTTCCGTTCCTTCAGAACAACGGTGTTCGTACATACTCGGAATTAATGATTTGAGGCGATCACCGAATCCGTCAATTTTATTGGTGGGGAAATCTTCAAGCTCTTCAAGATCCAGACGCATCTGAATCAGCTTTTTTCTGGTCACGCTCCAGATATTGGGTCCCCTCAGGGCCTGAACGCTCATTATCTTCATGGCAATTGTATTTAACAGTAATATAGCAGTAAAATCCGAGACCTGAAAATTCAACACACCGTCTTAGACCAAATCCATCATTATTCGCCTGAAAGTGAGGATTTCATCGCTAAGCAAGAAATCAACAAAGACCACCTGAAAGAACCCCGTACCGGTAGGGTGAAGTGGTCGATATTATCCCTATTTTGCTATCTCAAACTCAAAAAAAATGGCACCGAAGGGTCTTTTAATCATCATTGGGGGGGCAGTAGATAAGGGTAGTTTTACAGAAAGTAATTTCGATAAAAACGTAGCCAACAATCTTAATTTTTTTGAAACCGGAATTCTGAAGCGAATCATTACCGAATCGTTCAACAAAGAACATTCACGTATTGAGATCATCACCACCGCCTCGAAAATCCCGAAAGAAGTCGGACCGGAATACGCAAAAGCATTTCAGTATCTGGGAGCAGAAAATGTACATACACTCGATATTGATAAACGTGAACAGGCCAATGATTCGGAAATTCTTCAGCGCATACACGATGCCGATGTGGTAATGTTTACCGGCGGTGATCAGTTACGACTCACTTCTATTCTGGGTGGTACGCAATTTCATGATCTTCTCCGGCAGAAATACATGAACGAACATTTTGTTATTGCAGGAACATCTGCAGGTGCTGCTGCTGCATCTACCAACATGATCTATCAGGGATCAAGCAGTGAAGCATTGATGAAAGGCGAAGTGAAGATCACACAAGGACTGGGTTTCATCGACAATGTTGTGATCGACACCCATTTTGTTCAGCGCGGACGAATTGGACGATTGTTCCAGGCTGTGGTAAGCAATCCGCAAATTCTTGGTATCGGACTCGGGGAAGACACCGGACTTCTGATCAAGCACAACAACAACATGGAAGCCATCGGATCGGGATTGGTAATTCTGGTTGACGGAAGAGAAATAAAGGACACCAATCTCACCTCTGTTGAATTGGGAAGTCCAATATCGATAGAGCATTTGGTTGTTCATGTAATGAGCATGCAAACCCATTACGACCTCAAACACCGCAAACTTGAAATTGGAACAGCCGTAAAAGCAAGTTCAAAATGAAAACGCGAGTGATCATCCACGGAGGATTCTTCAGTGAATCCTCGACCAGCATGGAAACAAAAATTGCAAAACAAAACGCACTCCGCGATATTGCAGGAAAAGCCTATACCTATCTGCAAGACCACAGCGCTCCCGAAACAGTTGTGTATGCAGTTGCCTTGCTGGAGAACGATACTCTGTTTAATGCGGGAACAGGATCGCAGATTCAATCCGACGGAAAAATAAGAATGAGTGCATCGCTTCATGACGGCAACACACTTAAGTTTTCCGGAGTTATTAATGTTGAACACGTACAAAACCCCATTTTTATTGCGGAACATCTGATGCAGGTGGACGACCGAGTATTGGGAGGAGAAGGAGCGATTCGGTACGCGCGTGAGAACGGATTTGAAAACTACAATCCCGAAATTCCCCAGCGTCGCAACGAATTCGAAGCAAAGCTGGCAGCCGGCAGGACTTCAACTGTAGGATGTGTTGCATTGGATGCAGAAGGACGACTTGCTGCAGCCACCTCAACAGGAGGAAAAGGATTTGAGATCCCCGGAAGAATATCTGATTCGGCCACTACAGCAGGAAATTTCTGCAATGCAGATTGCGGTGTTTCGTGTACCGGTGTGGGAGAAGACATTGTGAGCGTGGCACTGGCAACAAAAATTGTTACACGGGTAAGCGATGGATTCACGCTGGAAAAAGCATTTGAAAAATCGTTTGCTGAACTAAAACAGATCGATGGTTTTGCAGGAGCCATTGCCATTGATAAAAACGGAAATTTCTTTCATCAGGATTCACATCCCAGCATGGTGTTTGCCAGTTTCGATGGTGAAAAATTTGAGATCTTTAATTGATCCACCAACAAAATATACGATCATAAAAAAGCCGATGCGAATTATTTCACATCGGCTTTTTTTATTTTCTCCGGTAAGGGTCAGAACAATCCCATCTGCTCCCCATCACCACCGCCATTGGAGTCAAACTCCAGATTGTCGGTACGATCAGCCAAAAGTTGAGCTTCATTCTCCCGTTCACTTTCGGGTATATCGTCCTTTTTCGGATCTAGCAAGGTAATTTGTTTGATCTTAAATTCGGTCAGCTTATTTCCGACAGCCTTTTCATTACGAATCTCAACCAGTTTAGAGAGATTGATGTTCTCCGGCTTCTTGCTTGTGCTGCGACCATCGTATTCCACTTTAATTCTCGGAACCCATTGGGTTGTGATCAATTCAATACGTGATCCTTCACTGATGGAGATTACGTGATTCTTACGATCACCTTCATCCAACATAAAACGCTTAACAAAATAGGCTTCCTTATCGCCATCATAATACACAATGGTGACAGGACGCTTCAGATTCAGCTTTTCGATCATGATCAGATCATCATCAAAATGCAAATCGAGTGAATGTCCGCTAATACGATAATAACCGCTCTGTGTAGCTGTAAGAATCTTATCGTCATTACGGAATCTGCCCAGTAATTCTCCTCTGCCCGAAATATTCAGTCGCATGGTGATATCATCAAACCATATCTGCTGAGCCTGCAATGTAGATCCGCCTATTTCTTTTTGACTGATCTTATTAACGGAATACTTGGTAAGAAGATTTCCCTGACTCTGCATATTCTTCACCGCTAGTCCGGCCATTTCATAATCGAACGTTAGTCGCTTCAAATTAGGACGCGCACGCAGGTGTACGGTAATGATTTCAGCTTCTCCATTGGGATGCTCGGTGAAATACAGAACTTTTGATTCCGGATTTCCTCTGGTAAGGATGTATTCTTTATCGCGGGTAATTGCCGTTACCGCAAAACGTTTTGCGAATGCAGCACCCTGTTTTCCGTCGCGGTAAACCAGGTGGTAAATTCTGTTCTTATCACCTTTTTTCCAAACAGCAATGTGAATGA
Source organism: Flavobacteriales bacterium (assembly GCA_046289975.1). Lineage (GTDB taxonomy): Bacteria > Bacteroidota > Bacteroidia > Flavobacteriales_D > UBA2798 > UBA2798. Next base: position 4,995 of record JBKBUQ010000055.1, read on the forward strand.
TGCCCTTACCGACAAACTTCTTATCACTGATCTTGGAAACGATCATACGACCATCTTCCCGGAATACAATGATATCGTCGATATCGGAACAATCGCAAATAAATTCATCCTTCTTCAGTGAAGTCCCAATGAAACCTTCAGATCTGTTGGCGTAAAGTTTGGTGTTGGTGGCAACTACTTTTACCGCTTCAATCGTATCAAAAATCCTTGGTTCTGTTTTACGCTCTTTGCCTGCGCCGTATTTTTTACGAATGTTCTTGTAGAAATCAATGGTGTAGTTCACAACATGCTTGAGGTTGTGGCGTACCATTTGAATTTCTTCTTCGAGCGATTCAATATAGTGATCCGCCTTATCGCTATCGAACTTCGAAATCCGCTTGATCTTGATTTCCGTCAGTTTAACAATATCGTCCTGCGTAACGCCTCTCTTAAGATTGGCAGTAAATGGCTTCAGACCTTTGTCGATCGCCTTAATTACACCATCCCAGGTTTCTTCGTTTTCAATTTTACGGTAAATCTTGTTTTCGATAAAGATTTTTTCCAGTGAAGCAAAATGCCACATCGATTCGAGTTCACTCAAACGAATGTTCAATTCGAGTTTATGCAACTCAACCGTATTATCAGCAGAGATCCGGAGAATTTCACTTACACCAAGGAAACGTGGTTTATCGTTTTCAATGACACATGCATTTGGCGCAATGGAAATTTCGCAATCGGTAAAGGCATATAATGCATCAATCGTTTTATCGGCAGAAGCTTCAGGATGAAGGTGAATGACAATCTCTACTTTCTCGGCGGTGTTGTCTTCAATCTTCTTGACTTTAATCTTTCCTTTTTCATTCGCCTTGATAATGGAATCGATGAGCGAAGAAGTGGTTGTACCGAATGGAATTTCGTCAATGATCAATTGTTTTCCTGAAGCCATTCTGATTTTCGCACGGCAACGTACCCTACCGCCACGCATTCCGTCGTTGTAGTTGGAAAAATCAGCAGAACCACCGGTTGGGAAATCAGGATAGATCTCAAACTTTTTCCCTTTCAGATAATCAACACAGGCATCGATCAGCTCAAGGAAATTATGTGGAAGAACCTTACAGGATAATCCAACGGCGATCCCTTCCCCACCCTGCGCAAGCAAAAGCGGAAACTTTGCCGGAAGATTGATGGGTTCCTTATTCCGACCATCGTACGAAGCCTGCCATTGTGTAGTCTTTGGATTGAACACCACATCAAGAGCAAACTTTGTAAGGCGTGCTTCAATATAACGAGCAGCAGCGGCACTGTCGCCTGTTAAAATATTCCCCCAGTTTCCCTGCGTATCGATCAACAAATCTTTTTGACCAATCTGAACAAGCGCATCACCAATGGAAGCATCACCGTGAGGGTGGTACTTCATCGTGTGACCAATCAGATTCGCAACTTTGTTATAGCGTCCGTCTTCAAGTTCGCGCATCGAATGAAGAATTCTGCGCTGTACCGGTTTCAGGCCGTCTACCACAGAAGGAACTGCACGCTCAAGAATTACATACGATGCGTAATCCAGGAACCAGTCCTTATACATTCCACCTAATACAGTCGTTCTTCCCTGATCATCATTGTCGCCATCCGATCCGGTAAACAAACCGCCATCCTTATCGAGATTTTCGTCTTCGTGAATCATGCTTCTGTTTCTTCCGTTTGTTCAACTTCATTTGCTGCTTCCACAACATCTTTTTCAACCCGCAAATTGCCAATGATAAAATCCTGACGATCCTGTGAATTTTTTCCCATGTAATAATCCAGCAAATGCTGTATGGATTCTTTTCCTACAACCACCGGCTCAATGCGCATATCCTGACCGATAAACATTCTGAATTCATCAGGTGAAATTTCTCCCAATCCCTTGAATCGGGTAATCTCCGGATTGCGCCCCAGCTTCTTCATTGCCGCTTGTTTTTCCTCTTCGGAATAACAATACATCGTTTCCTTTTTATTCCGGACGCGGAAAAGCGGAGTTTGCAAAATATAAACATGACCATTCTTTACCAGATCAGGAAAAAACTGAAGGAAGAAAGTCAATAACAGCAGACGAATATGCATTCCGTCTACATCGGCATCTGTTGACACAACGATGTTGTTGTAGCGCAGATTCTCCATATCGTCTTCAATATCCAGCGCAGCCTGAATGAGGTTGAACTCTTCGTTTTCGTAAACGATTTTCTTGGTAAGTCCATGTGTATTCAGCGGCTTACCTTTAAGAGAGAATACTGCCTGAGTGGCAACATCACGAACTTTGGTGATGGAACCGCTTGCAGAGTCACCCTCACAAATGAACAGTGTTGTTTCCAAACGGCGCGGATCTTTCATATCCGTAAGGTGGACACGACAATCCCGTAATTTTTTGTTGTGCAGCGACGATTTCTTCGCGCGCTCACGAGCGAGTTTTCGTATTCCGCTTAACTCTTTACGCTCACGTTCGGCTGCAAGTATTTTACGCTGAAGAGCGTCGGCCACTTCCGGGTGTTTGTGCAGGTAGTTATCGAGGTGCTCTTTAAGAAAGTCAGCAATAAAAGCACGCATCGATTTACCACCGGGCTCAATCTCATTGGAGCCAAGTTTGGTTTTGGTTTGCGATTCAAATACAGGTTCAATTACTTTTACAGCAACTGCTGCGCAAATCGACTGACGCACATCAACGGCTTCGTATTCCTTTCTGAAAAATTCACGTATCGTTTTTACAACAGCTTCACGAAATGCTCCCTGATGCGTTCCTCCCTGTGTGGTGTGCTGACCATTTACAAAACTGTAATATTCCTCACCGTACGAATTGGTGTGTGTCATGGCAACCTCTATATCATCTCCTCTCAGATGGATGATATCGTAAAGCGGCTCTTCGGTCATGTTTTCCTTGAGTAGATCCAAAAGACCATTCTCAGAAAAATAAGCCTGACCGTTAAAGTAAATGGTCAGTCCCGGATTCAGGTAGCAGTAATTCCACAACATCTTCGAAATGAATCCGTCGCGGAAATGGAAATTCTTAAAAATGGTTGGATCAGGAGTAAAAGTTACTGCTGTTCCGTTTTCTTCAGATGACTTTTCAAGTTTTGATTCTTTAGTAAGCTCGCCTTGTTTGAACCAGGCCTTTTTCACCTGACCTTCTCGGTGAGAAGCCACCATAAAAGAATCAGATAGTGCATTTACAGCTTTTGTACCAACACCATTCAATCCCACCGATTTTTTAAACGCCTTGGTATCGTATTTCGCACCTGTATTCATTTTCGAAACGGCGTCGATCATTTTACCGAGCGGGATACCACGACCATAATCGCGGATAAACACTTCGCGCTCAGTGATGCGGATATCAACCTTATTTCCGAAGCCCATTACAAATTCATCGATACAATTATCAAGAATCTCTTTGAGCAGAATATAAATTCCATCATCAGCAGCCGAACCGTCGCCCAGCTTACCGATATACATACCCGGACGAAGGCGGATATGGTCTTTCCAGTCCAGGGACCGGATATTGTCTTCCGTATAATTACTCTGCTGTGCCATAGTCGGTTTTACAAGGGTTCCAAAATTACACAATGCAAACCCCTTAGAACTGTGGATAAATTTTGATTTTTCAACATTGTTTCATAGTTATCAACCTCAGAAAAACTAAGAAAATCAAGCTTTTCCCTGTTTTTTCACTGCAAAGCATCTGAATGTCGGTCTTTTTCTATCTTTGCGCGGGGCAAGTCTTGCACGACCAGCTCCCACCCCAATTCCCCAGGCCGGGAACGGAGCAAGGACGGGTGGTTGTAGCGGTGCGATGCAATCAGCTTGCCCTATTTTTTTTCTTTCGCAGCGAAATCAGTCGCTAATCCATCCCCTCCCCTTCTTATCAACATCTGTTAACTATTTCATTTGGGCATTGTCGTCCGGCAGGCTATTTTTGACAAAAAACGCACAATGAAATTTTTTATCGACACTGCAAATCTCGACCAAATCAGAGAGGCCAATGATCTTGGCGTACTGGATGGCGTAACTACCAATCCCTCTCTGATGGCCAAAGAAGGAATCTCAGGAACGGAACGTGTTCGGAAACATTATGTCGATATCTGCTCTATTGTAGATGGCGATGTAAGCGCAGAAGTAATTGCAACCGACTACGAAGGAATCATTAAGGAAGGTGAAGAACTCGCTAAACTCCATAAAAACATTGTGGTAAAAGTTCCAATGATTCGCGATGGAATTAAAGCCATAAAATATTTTACCCAAAAAGGAATCCGCACCAATTGCACGCTCGTGTTTTCTGCAGGACAAGCTCTTCTTGCTGCAAAAGCAGGTGCCACTTATGTTTCGCCTTTTATTGGACGACTCGACGATGTAAGCACCGACGGACTTGCATTAATTGAAGATATCCGCACCATTTACGATAATTACGGATACGACACTGAAATTCTGGCTGCATCGGTTCGTCACCCAATGCACATTATCGATTGCGCAAAAATTGGTGCAGATGTGGCAACTTGTCCGCTCTCTGCAATTGTTGCCTTACTTAAGCACCCCCTAACTGACAGCGGATTAGCACAGTTTCTTGCTGATCATGCCAAGGCAGCAGCTAAATAATATTCAAATGCTATTGAAAAAGCTGCATCGTAAATGATGCAGCTTTTTTTTTGCCTTCGCGGATTAACAGCACGATCTTGAATTCTATTTTCCATTGTCGTTTGTTTCAGTCACCCGAGTTCTTATCTTTCAGTCATGTTACTCGAAATCCATCCTGCAAATCCAGACGAACGCAAGATCCGTAAAGTTGTGGATTGCCTGAATGCAGGTGGAGTTGTCGTTTTTCCGACGGATACCGTTTACGCTATTGGCGCTTCGTTGATGAAACCAAAAGCAATTGAACAAATGGCAAAAATCAAAGGCGTCCGTGCAGAAAAAGCAAACTTTTCGCTGATCTGTTACGATCTGAGTTCGCTCTCGGAATTTGCAACTGTTGATACACCGGTATTCAAAGTCATGAAAAAAGCGCTTCCGGGTCCGTACACTTTTATTCTCAATGCAAACAGCAAAATCTCCAGGTATTTCGGATATACCAAACGCACGGTAGGAATTCGTGTTCCCGACAACAACATCATCCGCACTATTGTACGCGATTTAGGTCATCCAATCATTACAACTTCGGTACATGATGATGACGAAATTCTGGATTATACCACTGATCCTTCGGTTATTCATGAACGCTACGAAAATCAGGTTGCCATTGTGATTGACGGTGGATATGGTCATAATGAAGCATCAACGGTAATTGATTGCACAGAAGGATATCCGCAATTAATCCGCGAAGGAATTGGTCCAACCGAAAACCTGATCTGATGCAAACGGAACTCAATATTCTGGTGGTGGATTGCGGAAGCAGTAAAGTTCCGGACATTGTGAATGCACTTTCACAAAACGGAATTCGTGTCGGACAAAAAAAACTTTCTGAGCTGAACGGAGCTGAAAACGAATACCAGGGAATTGTCATAAGCGGAGCACCAATTCTGCTTACAGAGGAGGATCACAAAAAATATTCATCAAGGATTTTACCACTACTAAACAAAGAGCGTCCGCTGTTGGGCATTTGTTTTGGACATCAGTTATTGGGTCTGCTTCACAACGCTGGTATTGTTCGCTGCGATGATGACCGCGGATGGCAGGAGATAACGATTATTCATCCCGGAGGAATTTTTGAGGGATTTAACAATTGGGTGATGCTAAAGGAAGATCACTGCGAATGCATCGGTTTACCCGACGGATTCCGCAGGACAGCAGGATCTTCTGTTTGTGCCAATGAAGCGATGCAACACGAGAAATACCCTTGGTTTGGGGTTCAATTTCATCCGGAAGTTTCAGGTGAGCAAGGACAAAACATCTTTAACAATTTCATTAAAATCTGCAGAACGTGGTTCTAAATTATATCTGGATAGGATTTTTTCTGATCTCATTTGTAGTGGTGATTGTCCGCCTTTTTCTTGAGGGAGATCTTTCCATTGTAAGTTTTATGATGGAAGAAGCATTAAGGATGGCGGAATTCTCTGTCATGAATATTGCATTACCGCTTGCAGGAATCATGATCTTTTGGATGGGAATGATGAAGATTGCTGAGAATTCGGGTTTGGTGAATGTATTGGCAAAAATGATGTGGCCTTTTTTCAAATACATTTTTCCGGATGTGCCTAAAGGTCACCCCGCAGCCGGATCGATGATGATGAATTTCTCTGCCAATTTTCTTGGTCTCGACAATGCTGCAACTCCCCTCGGTATAAAAGCGATGAAGGAATTGCAAAGCATGAATCCAACACCGGAAACGGCAAGTAACTCTCAAATCATGTTTCTGGTGCTGAATACATCCGGACTCACGCTCATTCCCACATCCATTATCGCCTTAAGAACAGCAAATCATTCAGCTAACCCGACTGATATTTTTATTCCGATACTTCTTGCAACCACTATTGCCACGCTTGTTGCCTTAACAACTGTTTCCATTTATCAACGCATCAATTTATTGCGTGCAGGATTTGTGATTCCTGTAATTGGTTTACTCACCATTGTTGCAAGTATTGTAGGATTGATATTGTATTTTGCTACATGTAATCAGTCAGGACTCACTCCCGAACAACTCAGTTCCTGCGCTTCCGAAAAAATGGGCACCTATTCCGGTTTTGCGGGTGCATTTATCATCCTTTTGATTCTTACATCATTTGTGGCCTATGGTGCCTGGAAAAAAATTAATGTTTACGACAGCTTCATTGAAGGTGCAAGAGATGGTTTTGCAACCGTTATTCAAATTATTCCCTATCTGGTTGCCATGTTAGTAGGTATTGCTGTATTCAGGGCCTCAGGCTCTATGAATCTCATTACTGATGCCATTCATTTTATGGTTTCATTAATCACAGTAAAAACAGAATTTGTTGATGCACTACCAACAGCAATGATGCGACCACTCAGCGGCGGCGGTTCGAGAGCACTAATGATTGAAACCTGGAACACCTATGGAATCGATAGTTTACGCGGGCATATGACATCGGTAATTCAGGGAAGCACTGAGACCACCTTTTACACCATCGCCGTGTATTACGGTGCAGTTGGGATTCGAAACGTAAGACACACCATTCAATGTGGATTAATTGCCGACGGATCGGGCATAATTGCAGCAATAGTGATCAGTTATTTGTTTTTCTAAAATTGATTTAATTTTTGGTCTCGATAATCAATAATTTCAATTTCAAAGTGCAAACAATTTGAACCAAAACAAACACATACTTGTTCTTGCCGAATGGTTTCCTCATGATGAAGATCCCCAATTGGGTGTTTTCATTCAAAAACATTGTGAAGTCATTTCACGTTTTGCCCGCGTTACCGTAGTTTTTGTAAATGGAAATGACAAGCAAAAAGAAAAGATCAGAATCAAGGAAGAATTCAAAGGCTACCGACTGATCAGAGCAAGCTATCGGAAAAGTTGGTTTCGTCCTTTGCACCTTCATCGCTACACTATGGCTATGAAGAAAATCAGAAAAATGGTAGGGGATGTCGATCTGATCCACATCCAGGTTGTAGGTAGAAATTATTTAGCAGCAAAATTCATTTTTAAAGGCATTCCATTCGTAATTACGGAACATTGGTCGGGCTATTTGCGCGAGGGTACCGAACCTATAATTGGAACGACTTATACCCGTGAAGCCTTTCAAAATGCACGAGCGGTAAGCACCGTATCTGCACCCTTGGCTAAGGCTATTGAAGGGGAATTCGCAAGAAAAAATATTCAGATCATACCCAACCTTATTGAAGCTGCTGATTCGAACACTAGAACGAAATCTGCTACACTGCGAATGATAATTGTTGCCGATTTGGTGGATGAAATAAAAAACATTTCAGGAATCATTCATGCTTTAAAAGAACTTGAACCGGAGGAAAACATCCATGTTGAAATCGTTGGCGATGGAAAAGACCGAAAAGATCTTGAAGCACTCTGCAAATCTGTTTTGAATAAGCATATAAGCATCCACTTTTCAGGAAGAAAAACGAATCATGAAGTCCTTAAGGAACTTGCGATGGCAGATTTTATGGTAATGAATAGCCGAACCGAGACCTTTTCGATGATCTGTGCAGAATCCATAATGGCAGGCACTCCTGCAATTGCTACCCGATGTGGAGGGCCGGAATCTTTTGTGCATTCAGGAAATGGTATTTTAATTGGGGTTGACAACCCTACTGAACTTTTGGAAGCCATTCGGTTTATGATTCGAAACCATAACACTTACGATAAACAGAAAATGAGATCTGAAATGAATGAAAAATTCGGTTTGGATTCCATTACTGAAAAATTAAAACAATTTTACAGCTCGGTAATATAGCTCTTCATAAATGGTTGAATTAGTCTCCTCATTTAATCCACCTTTTTCCTTGACCACTTTATTCAATTCCACTTTACAATTGATGCTATTTATCTACCTTTGTCAAAAACCGCTATATGTTCGGCAATATGATGGAGCAGCTTCAGCAAATGAAGCAAAAAATGGAAGAATCGAAACAACGTCTTGAGCGTATTACCGTTGAAGGTGTTTCCGGATCCGGAAAAGTGAAAGTAACAATGAACGGAAACAGAAAAGTAACCGGTACGCAGATTGATCCATCCTTACTTCAAGCGGACCCGGAAGAATTGGAAGACTTGCTTATAATGGCCTTTAACGCAGCATTGGAAAAAGCAGAAAGTGTAAATGAAACTGAAATGCAATCAACAGCGAAAGGCATTATGCCCAACCTTGGTTTATGAATGAATTTTTACTAATCGGTCTTACTGCCTGCGCTGCCTCGCTCCTGACTTTTTTTTCAGGATTCGGGTTAGGCACATTGCTAACACCGGTGTTTATGCTCTGCGGATTTGATTTGCAAATTTCAATCGCCCTTACGGCAGTTGTGCATTTGTTGAATAACTTATTCAAGTTACTGCTTACAGGAAAACACTTTAACAAGGAAGTTGTATTGAAATTTGGCATTCCTGCAATTGCCGGAGCTTTTATCGGATCTTTCATTTTAGGTAATGCAGGTGAACCCACACTTTTGTATTCCGGATCTATTGGCTCAACAAAAGTGCATGTTGAACTTTTCAAACTGATCATTGCCTTCATTATGATTCTATTCGCATTGATGGAAATCATTCCTGCATTGAATTTTTCAGCAGAAAAAAAATGGTTACCGTTTGGAGGTGTACTCAGCGGTTTCTTTGGTGGATTAACCGGTCACCAGGGTGCTTTACGAAGTGCATTCTTAATGAAGTTAGGATTAACAAAAGAGAGCTTCATAGCCAGTGGAATTGCCATTGCATGCATGATTGATATTTCCCGCTTAAGTGTTTACGCCGACAAATTCGCTATTTCAGTATGGCAAAGTCAATGGCAACCGTTGCTCACTGCTACGCTTTCAGCATTTATTGGAGCTATTGCCGGACAACAGCTTCTGAAAAAAATGACCATTCGCATTTTACACCTGAGTGTTTCAGTACTTATTATTTTGTTTTCTTTTGCTCTTGCTTTGGGATTGATTTAAATCATGGTAAAAGAAGAACTACGGAAAGATTATTTGGAACGTATGCGTTCGCTAACTACTGGTCAGGTGGAAGACAGTAGTCAGTCGATTGCTTCTCTGTTTTTTCGCGAATTTCCGCTTTCGGAAGAATGTGTTTCCATTTTCCTTTCCATTGCCAGAAACAATGAAATCAACACATTCTATTTCATTAACCAGCTTCAGCGCGAATTTCCGGGAGTACAGCTTGCAGTACCGGTAAGTGATTTCAGCAGCGGAACAATGACACATCGCCGATACCACTTGCACACCACACTCAAAGTAAACAAACTCGGAATACCGGAACCCATCGATGGTGAAGTAGTTGAAGCTTCCTGTTTTGACCTTGTATTGGTTCCTCTGCTCTGCTTCGATAAAAAGGGTTCCCGTGTGGGTTATGGCAAAGGTTTTTACGACCGCTTTTTAAGCACATGCCGACCGCAAACACAAAAAATTGGACTGAGTTTGTTTCCTCCGGTAGAATTAATTGAGGACACCAATGCACACGACATCCGACTTGATGCCGTTATCACTCCCGGTGAAATTTTCAGGTTCAATTAAACAACATGTTTAACAACTCCAATCACCAGGGTCGCTTTCACTTATTGAGTATACTTATGGTGCCGGCCTTATTGGTCAGTTTCTTTCTTCCAGAGAGCATTATTCCCGGAATAGTGATGAGCATCATCTGTGCTATACTGCTGTTTTTCATTTTCAGAAAGAAATAAGGGCCTGAGATTTGCTATTCAGGCAGTAAACCTGATAGTGTCTCCGGATAATGGACTTTAAATTTCCTTATCTTTCGTTCGTGCGAAAAACATTGCTTTTCATTGGCGCGCTTTTTATACTCTGTAGTTCGGGTAACGATTTGCAGGTTAGGGTGTGTTATGGTATGGCATTGGTAAATTCAGCGAATTCGCAGATTGCTTCATTTGCGGTACTCACCTTGCAGGACAATCGTATCATTCGCACACAACACATCAGTGTGGATATGTTTATTCTTCAGGCAACCGGTAATGCAACCTCGCTTGCCAATCCTGATGCTAAAGATTTTTTTGCGGAGAATGGTATTTCAGAATGTTATCCCGACTACGAAATGCATAGCGACAAATACATTGGTTATTGGTGTCCGCTCATCACCGACCTTTGGAAAATTCGCTACAAACGCGATCCCAAAAACGCTCATCTTCGTCAGGACGAAGGCTGGGCAAGGGGATATTATGCACCATCGTATGAGCAAATGAAATATCTGGAAAGAGAATACGGCGTGAAGAATATGAACGATTTTTTCATTGGTGAAAAACTCTTTAAGCTGCTTAAGGACGTAACAGATACAACCTGGCAAAATGCGTATAAATCCCTGCCATGAAATTCGGATTTCGGCACTTTCAATCCTATCCACTAATTTAGCGTTATGTCAGGTCACGATGATTCTTCCTATATCAATCCCTCTTTTCGCAGGAAAAAAGCCCCCTCGTTGGTTGACACCGAAACATTATTCACCGATCTTAAGAAAGGTGATCGTGCGGCATTAAGCAGAGCAATTACACTGATCGAATCAGAACGGGAAGATCTGCAGGAAGCTGCATCCAACCTTATGCAACGGTGCTTACACTTAAGTGGAAAATCATTCAGAATAGGAATAACCGGATTACCCGGAGCCGGAAAAAGCACTTTTATTGAAGCGTTCGGAAAATTCCTGACCAAAATGGGATTCAAGGTAGCGGTACTTGCCATCGACCCCACCAGTGCTGTGCACAAAGGATCCATTCTTGGCGATAAAACCAGAATGGAAAGTTTATCGACCGATCCCAATGCCTTCATTCGACCA
>JBKBUQ010000056.1:0-16039 GCA_046289975.1 Flavobacteriales bacterium
CGTTGTTTCCAAAGCAGGTAACATTACCCACGTTGTTTACAACAACATTAGGAGCCTGCGCGTCATTTACAGAGGCAAGAGCAAAATTGTAGCATCCTTTACTGTCTTCTACATTAACAACATAAATACCTGAAGAAAGAGAATCGGCAACCACAGTAGTTTCACCATTCGACCAGCGGATATCATAAGGCGGGAAACCACCATCAATTACCGCAATAGCTAAACCGTTATCCTGACCACATTGGCTATAGGTAGTGCTGGTTGAAATGTTGATTCTGTTGTCGGGAACAAACACGTTAAACGTTTCTGTTTCGGTGTTACCACATCCATTAGTTACCACAAGTGTAACATTATAACTTCCGGGATTATCGTAAGTATGATAAACCGGAACAAATGTTGAATTGGTCACAAGTACTCCGGTGTTATCACCAAAATCCCATGCATATTGAGATCCTCCCAATGCACTGAAGGGAATCGGTTCTCCAAGACAAATCTGTTGGGTTTCATCAAACAATACATTGGCTGATGCTTCAATATTTGAACCAATATTGTAAGTGAAAGTACGGGTCACCGATAAGCCGCAACTATTGGTGAAGGTCATACTCAAGTCATATGATCCGGTAGCTGCGTAACGGTGCTTTTTAAAGGCATACTGACGACCAAAAACAGTTACAAGATTATATCCTGTTTCATTCGAACCATCGCCAAAATCCCATGAATAGGTTCCGTTCAAACCAGGGTAAACAACAACAAGTACAGAATCACCAACACAAGCTCCGTCATCCGGGGCTACAAACAATCCTGTATTTGGATCAGGAGCAATATTGGTTCCGGCTGTGACTGTGGTAGTTTGAGTAGCAGTACTTCCACAGCCATTTGTAACTGTTAATGATACGTTGTAAGTACCACTTGCAGAATAAACATGTGTACCTCCATATTGAGTGGAGGTAGTTCCGTCTCCGAAATCCCATTCATAGGTAAATCCTTGTTCCTGTTCATTGTCACCATTGGCACTAAATCCAAGTTCAGAACCTGTACAAACTGAAGCCGGAACAGTTAAATCAATTTCTGTTACCGGAATTGTAGTTACAATTTGAACAGTTGTGAACAGCGTAGTATCACGTCCACAACCATTCGTGATCTTTACAGAAACAGGTGCGGTTGAAAAGGCACCATTCACAATTTGTGAATCCCATGGACCAAATCCAAAGGATCCATCCGGGTAAATCCACACTATATTTGAATACTGTGAAGGGCCGTTGAAAAAAACTTCCGTTCCAATACAAGCGGGTGAACTGTTGTAAACAGATAGTCCAGAATTTGGACCAAATCCAATATCATTACGAACACGTACGGTATCAAAATAGGTAAATGTATTACCACATCCATTTGTTAGCGTAGCCGTTAATGGATAGGTACCTGGCTGAGAATAGGATTTGGTATATGGGTTAGTTGAAAAAGTACCATCACCGAAAGTTATGAACTGCGTTGTTGATCCTCCAATATTAACGTAAACCTGATCTCCCGGACAAATTTCATTTGGGTGCACCGAAAAGTATCCACTCGTCATTGGAACATTGGTGCCAATAGTAACTATTAGATTTTTTACGAATGTGCCACAAGGAGTATTGCAGGTAACACTTAAGGTATATACTCCTGGAGAAGAATAAATGTGATCCGTAGAAGGAAAAGGAGAGGTTTCAACATTACCATCTCCAAAATTCCAAGTGTAGGAATAGCCTGTTTGTGGATTGCTATTAGAACCATTGGGAACCCAGAAACTTAAACGATCGTTAGGGCAAGCTGTAGTTGTATAGGCCTGAATGGCCTGAGGATCCCCATTCATATCAATATACATGTAGTCTTCTGCCAGCAAATTAAAGGATGCATCATAATATGCCACTTGAACGGTGTATAAACCTGCATACTGAAAAGTATGAGAAGGTGATGCCAAGGTACTGGATGGAGATCCATCTCCGAAATACCACACATAATTTACCGTTCCCGGTACAAATGTCGAGGTAAAATTCACGTTTACCGGTGCGCAATTAGCAGCGAAGTTTGCTGTAATCAAACCGTTTTGTCCTACCACTGTTATCGCATCAACCCTGGAAACGAATAATAAGCCAAGAATGAAAAGTAAAATTTGTCTCATTTTTAAATGATTTAGACGACGAATTTAGACAATAGCCCCATTAAGCCATAATATTTGGTCATGAACTTATTAACCGGAAAAAGAAAGAGTCAAATCAACTCCAATTTCTCATTACTTGACCATAATGCGTATAAAAAATTTACATTTAGGAAGGAAATTTAACGACATGAATCACCTTCTACCTGTTTCTGGTCAAAACCTTAGCTTAATAAATGTAAGAAATGGGGAAAAAAAGCTTGGAGAAACCATGCTCATTAATGGTCGTGATCCCAAGCCTGGAAAGGGAAAGGCAAGATTTGCAGTTATTGGCATCAAGGAGGATATCGGCCCCAGAGCAAATTTCGGAAAGCCAGGAGCAGATAAAATGTGGGAATGCTTTTTAGGCAGATTTCTAAACCTCCAAACCAACCAGTTTTTAACCGGATCAACTATTTGGCTCGCAGGTACCATCGATTGCAGTGAAGAAATGAAAATGGCGGATGGCATCCAAACTATTGAACGATTAAGGGAACTTACCTCACAAATAGACAAAAAAGTCGCAGAAATAATCCGGGAAATTGTGGATTTAGGTATGATTCCCGTTGTAATAGGCGGAGGACATAACAACGCATATGGAATCATCAAAGGAATTTCAGAGGCTAAAAAGCGATCAATCGGAGTAATCAACATCGACCCCCATGCAGATTTCCGTCCGACTGAAGGAAGACATAGTGGAAATGGATTCAGCTATGCGTTTGAAGAAGGATATCTTTCGACCTATTTTGTTTTGGGACTGCACGAAGCTTACAATTCAACCTATATACTTGAACATTTCAATTCGAATCCCGCATTAGCCTATTCTTCATTCGACAGCATACTTCGTGGTGAGACAACGCTTGAAATACAAATTGAAAGGGCACTAGAACACATAGGTAAAACACCGTTTGGGTTGGAACTGGATCTGGATTCAATTGCAGGATTTCCCAGCAGCGCACAGACTGAAAGCGGATATTCAGTAAATGAGGCACGCAAAATTATTCTGGCACTTTCGAAAGAAACCAATCCATTATATGCCCATTTCCCGGAAGGATCACCCGTTGCCGGAACAGATTCTGCCGCTCTCCATGGAAAAACGCTTGCCTACCTGGTGAGTGATTTTATAAAAAGCAACACACAGTGAAAAAAGAGGAACCTTATCCCCAACTAAGCGTATCAATGTTTAGACTGCACTACATCTAATGGAAGAAAAAACAAGTTGGTTTAGCGGTATCCGGAAAGTATTTTTCTTCTTTCCCATTCAGCTTCTTTTCCTTCATTTAAAAAGGAATCATTTCCTTATGCTTTTTTGGCTGGTTTTGTTTGGGATCATCACCCACTCTATCGGATATAAATTCGGACTTGGTTTTCTCATGCTTTATCCGGAATACCTTGGTGAAGTAGGTTTTGCGTCGCATGCCATTTTAGGATTTGCTCTTGCAGGTTTTATTATGGCTTTCAACATGTACAGTTACGTGATGCATGGCTATAAATTTTCATTTATTGCCACCGTGTCAAAACCGTTCTACAAATTCTCCATAAACAATTTCATCATCCCCACTGCTTTTATTGTACTCTTCGTTTATCAGGCAGTAAAATTTCAATCCTCAAAAGAATTAGAAGATACCACTAATATTGTCATAAACATGTCCGGATTCTTTTGCGGACTTTTTGTTTTTTTCTTTTTCTCCTTCTATTATTTCTTCAAGACCAACAAAGATCTGTTTAAAATGACCGGTAAAACGGAAGAAGCAATTGAAGAGGAAATCAAAGAGCGTAACATTCAAACAACGCTGCATAAAGAAATAAAATGGTACGAGATTTTTAATACTGAACATGGTTGGCGTGTCGAAACCTATTTAGCAGCTCCATTTAAAATTAAACTGGCAAGGGAAAGTCGTCACTACGATACAGACCTTTTAAAGCGCATTCTTTCGCAAAACCACATTAACGCCTCTATTTTTGAGCTCGCCATGATTCTTTCTTTTTTAGTACTGGGATCATTAGGCGAATACCCTCTGTTTGTGATACCTGCAGGAGCAAGTGTATTGCTGGTTTTTACCATGTTAATCATGATCATCAGTGCTATCTACTCCTGGCTGAGAGGATGGACACTTACATTTTTGATTGGATCGCTTATCGGATTGAATTATTTATCACTTAAAACAGAATTATTCTCTTATAAAAACTTTGCATACGGACTTGACTACAGCGGTGAACTGGCGACTTATGATGTTGAACACCTGTATGCCATGCAAAGGGATAAAGAAACCCACCAGCGTGATTTGCAAAAAGGCCTTGAAACCCTGAATGAATGGAAACTAAAAAACCAGCGCATCAATGGAGGAAAAGGCAAACCTAAAATGGTAATTGTGTGTACTTCCGGTGGTGGAATTCGTTCGGCACTATGGACACTGAACATTCTACAATCGACCAACCAGGCATTGCATGGTACGCTAATGGACCGCACCCACCTAATCACCGGCTCCTCCGGGGGAATGATTGGTGCTGCATATTACAGGGAGCTTTTCCTTCGTCAGCATAGTATGCCGGATGTAAACCCGGATCATCCGATCCATCTTGAAAAAATGTCGAGAGATATTTTAAATCCTGTAGCATTTACCATAGCTACCAACGATATCTTTCTGCGCTACCGTCATTTTACTGATGGTCCCTACTCCTACACGATTGACCGTGGATACATGTTCGAAAAATACATGAACCAGAATTTGGATTCGGTATTCAGTAAACGTCTTTACGAATACATTGTACCTGAAAAAACATCAAAAATTCCAACCATGATGTTTTGTCCTACTATTATTAACGATGGACGTCGTCTTATTATATCTGCTCAACCGGTTTCACATCTTGTAAATTGCCGTCCGGATGTAGAAATTGACGAATTACCCGGTCAGGAATATGTGGAATTCACCAAACTATTCCAGGATCAGAACGCTTGGAATTTAAAATTTTCATCGGCTTTGCGTATGAGTGCGTCTTTCCCCTATGTGATGCCAATGGTTACACTTCCAAGCGAACCGGCAATTGAAGTTATGGATGCAGGATATCGCGATAACTATGGAATTAGAGTTGCATTACGTTACATTTATGTATACAGAAACTGGATCAGCAGTAATACAGATGGAGTTGTAATTCTGCAGATCAGAGACCGGCAAAAAGAAGTAGAAGAAAACCGCGTGAAAAACTCGGTATTCAAACGGTTGGTAAAGCCACTTGGAAATTTGTACGACAATATTTTCTACACGCAGGATTTTGACAACGATCAGCTTTTGCAATATGCAGGATCTTGGTTGAACTCAAAACTTGATATTATTGAATTCCATATGATTCAAAACGATAAGCAACGAACTTCCTTGAGCTGGCACCTGACCAAACTGGAAAAAGCACACGTTATTCAGAGTCTCGACAGTATTCCGGCGAACAAAGTGGCAATGGAAAAACTTAGGAATTTACTGGTGCCGGCAGAACAGCAAAACTAAAATTTAGGTTTACCAATTTTGGATTCCGATTAACCGTTAAAAAGGATTTCCCTTTCGAATGGCAGTATATATGACCTGCTGAATATCTGTTCTCAATCCCATTTTCAAGATCTTATTGTTATCGGCAATCGGGTAGCTTCGGTTGGAGAGAAATAAATAAATAATATCTTCTCCGGGATCAGCCCAAGCAGTAATTCCGGTAAAGCCGGTATGACCAAAGCTTTCGTAGGACACGCAGTTACAAGTTGGTCCTAAACCGTCTGACATAGTAGGCCGGTCGAATCCTGCTCCGCGTCGGTTTGTCGGGCAAAACTGGCAACCTGTATATTCTTTTACCACCTGAGCAGAAAGATAACGGCGCCCGCCGTATTCCCCATAATTCATTAACATCTGCATCATTTTTGCCAAATCATTGGCACAGGCAAACAAACCAGCATGACCACCAACCCCACCCAACATTGCAGCTCCCTGATCATGCACATCTCCTTGAATCAGCTGCCGACGAAAAACCCTGTCATCTTCCTCAGGTGGAATTCTATCAAGTGAAAATTGTTTTCGGGGATTGTAACAAAGTGTTGTTGCGCCCAGTGGTTTAAAAAACAAACTATCGGTAAGTACATCCAATGGTTTACCTGTTATTTTTTTAATGATTTCCTGAAGAAAATAGTATCCGACATCACTGTATAGATAATTACGCTTATTTCGGAGTGGGGTGGATTTGATTTCTTTAATGATGGAATCCTTGTATGTTTTGAGAATATAAAGATTCTCTGCAACGCGATAAGGAAAACTATCTGAAGGAGTTGTTCGATAGATTTTAGGATCCGGAAGTCCGTTCTTTAGTGTTTTAACATAGAACGGAATCCAGGGAACCAATCCTGCTTCATGCGCAAGCATTTTACGGATATTGATTTTGCTATAAGCAGAGGAATCAAGAATTTCAGGAATGTAATCACCCAGTTTAGAATCCAGCTTGAACTTATTTTGATCAGTAAGGTGCATTAATACAGCAACCGTTGATGTTATTTTGGTAACCGAGGCAAGATCATAAATATCATCTTCTTTAACCGGACGATTATTTTCGTAGGTATGAAAACCAAAACTCTTATTGTAAAAAACCTTACCCTTTTTAGCAACAAGAATTTGGCAACCGGGATAAGCTTTCTCACGAATTCCAAGTAAGGCCAAGGAATCTATTTTATCCAGGTTTGAGGAACGTATCCCAACTGCTTCGGGACTTGTATATTCAAATCGAATTCCTCCTGAAAAACACATTCCTTCGTTAAGATGAAAGTATTTCGAAACATTTACCGGAAGCGTTCCCTCTACTCCTATTCCACCGAAAATTGCCTGCGCCGCCAGATCCTGAGCAACAGCAGAATTTTCATAACACATAATTAAGCCATCCAATAAACTAGCTCCCTTGAAATGCCGGAGTCCATAGGCATTCCCAAAATATGCGAGTACAACCTCCCTGTTATAATTTAACTGATTAACGAGACCTATGGCCTCTTCTGTTAATCCATAATTATCTTTTGGAGCATTGGTAAATGGATGCAGTCCGATAATAAACATGTTTACATCCCTTGTATTCTCAATTACCCGACCGATTTCGCTTCCTTTAGGTTCTAATCCTAAAGCAAACTTTTTTACTGAGGCATAACGCGATACCGATTGCATGAATGGATTGTTCATGGTATCTCCCAACGTTACAATTGCAATCGTTTTTTTCTCTAGATCCTTTATCGGAAGAATCTCATTTTTATTCTCAAGCAAAGTAAGCGACTCCTGGTATAATTTGCGTTGTATCAGTTTTCCATAGGGTGTATGCAGATCCTGCATCAAACCTTCTGTTTTTACAAGACGTTCACGATCAAGTCCAACCCACTTTTTTGCAAGCAAAAGCTTTCGGCAACGTTGGTCGATGTCTGCCTGCGAGATCTCTCCTCTTGCAATTGCGCCTTTGATTAGATTTATAGCATTGGGAACATCCTCTGCAAAAAGCAAGACATCATTTCCGGCAAGCAATGCTTTTAATTCAACTTCACCGGGCTTGTAGAATGCACTCACTCCTTGCATATTCAGTGCATCTGTAAATACCAATCCCTCAAAAGCCATGTCCTTTTTAAGTAATCCACTAACAACTTTTTTACTCAGAGTTGTTGCTGTGTTTTCTGCTTTCTCGAGTGCAGGAACATAGAGATGTGCAACCATAATGGAAGCAAGACCTGTTCGAATCAAATACCTGAAAGGAAACAATTCAAGTGAATCGAGCTGCTTTTTAGTCCGGTTAATTACAGGCAGGGTATAATGGGAGTCGGCAGATGCGTCTCCGTGTCCGGGAAAATGTTTTGCGTTGGCCAAAACAAATTTATCCTGCAAACCCAGCATGTAGGCAAAGGATTTTCGTGCAACATTTACTCTGTCTTCACCAAAAGATCTGAAATTAATTACCGGATTATCCGGATTGGAATTCACATCTACAACGGGTGCAAAATTGATATGTATTCCAAGTCGCCGGCATTGTCTGCCGATTTCCAATCCCATCAAATAAACAAGCGTATCGTTATTGATTGCGCCCAATGTCATTTGCTTGGGAAACTTCATGGTGCTATCCAGTCGCATGGCCAATCCCCATTCGCCGTCAATACCGATCATTAGCGGTACTCGTGCTGCAGATTGATAACGGTTTGTGAGATGAGCCTGTCGCATTGGTCCACCCTGAAAGAAGATGAGTCCACCAATTTTATGTTCTGTCACTAAATGCATGATTTCGTCTTCATGCGCCTTATCCCTGTTGGAATAGGCAGCTACCATAAACAACTGCGCAATGCGTTCCTCAGGCGACATCACCAACATGAGCGAATCTGCCCAACGGGAATCCACATCCAGAAAGCGGGGCTTTTGTTTCCAAAGTGGATTGGTTGCGGGGCCCTTGGTTTCAACCGGAAACACAAAAGAAGAAAGCATCAGCAGTAAAAAAGCACCTGCTGACAGAATAGAAATTGACTTATTCACACGATTTAAACACATACACGGATTCGAAAATAGTCAGACCCTTCCCTCAGAAAGCGAGGCAGGTACTGAATTATCAACACATCTTGGTTAAGCTCTGGTGGTATTTCAAACAATATCCCTGCCATTTTCCGTTTTTCAGATGAGGAATTTTCGTTAATTTTGTAACTGTACTGCTATGATATCGCTACGATCCAATTATTTCAAGACCAAGAAGCCGCGTCAGTTTTCCTATCTGCCTCGTTATTACAATGAGCGTAAGGAGAATCTGGAACTTCGTAAAAAAGCTTTTTCAAATGAAGCAGAAGAAATTTCGGCTCAGGATATGGAAACCCGTATCCGTCAGGGATTTTCTAGAGGTGGAATTCAGCGCAATCACAATTCACGGAACCACCTCAGGCAAAACAATACCAACCGCATGGTTATTTTGGTAGGACTGATTTGCACTGCACTCTATGTGATCTACAAGATGGATCTTTGGGAGTTTTTCTTTTAACCGCCAATGTCGAACATCATCCGCTTATTACCGGATTCTGTAGCCAATCAGATCGCAGCCGGAGAAGTCGTTCAACGTCCTGCTTCTGCCGTGAAGGAATTGATGGAAAATGCAGTGGATGCGGGTGCAAGCAAAATCAGGCTGGTGGTAAAGGATGCGGGCAGAACACTCTTGCAGGTTATTGATAATGGCTGTGGTATGACCGCCGATGATGCACAACTAAGTTTTGTGCGCCATGCAACCAGTAAAATTGGAAATGCCGAGGATCTTTTTCGAATACAAACCAAAGGTTTTCGTGGCGAAGCACTGGCATCGATCGCTGCTGTTGCTCAGGTAGAAATGAAAACCAAACGGCGCGAAGATGAATTAGGGACGAGAATTGTAATTGAAGGTTCAGAAATTCAGGAAGTGCATCCAGACCCCTGTCAGGACGGTACGCAATTCCTTGTAAAAAATCTGTTTTTCAATATTCCCGCACGTAGAAATTTTTTGAAATCAGATAATGTTGAATTCAAACATATTCTTGAAGAATTTGAACGTATCGCATTGCCCCATCCCGCAATACAATTTGAGCTCAATCACAATGGGAACGAAGTCTTCAACCTTCCTGCTCAAAATCTGAGGCAACGAATTGTTGCGCTTTTTGGAAAAACCTACAATGAACGTTTGGTTCCCATCGAAGAAAACACTGAGATTGTTGCTATAAAGGGCTTTTTGCTGAAACCGGAATTTACCCGTAAAACAAGGGGAGAACAGTACTTTTTTGTGAACGACCGATTCATTCGTTCGCCTTACTTACATCATGCCCTTCAAAAAGCTTATGAAGGTTTGATCCCAAAAGAAAATTTCCCCGGCTATTTTGTTTTTCTGTCGGTACCCACCAATAGCATCGATGTAAATATTCATCCTACCAAGACAGAGATTAAGTTCGAAGATGAACGTTCCATTTATGCCATTTTGCACTCGGCTGCGCGAAAAGCGATAGGCTTCCATAATATCTCCCCAAGCATCAATTTCAATACCGAAACTGCGATTGAAATTCCGCTTCCCGATAAAGACAAAATTCCACAGGCACCGGTGATTCGGGTTGATCCCAATTACAATCCGTTCGACAGCGAAAAGAAAAATACGGCATACCCTACTGAATACAAGCACCAAAAAAAACATGCAGCTCAAAATTGGGAATCGATCTACGAAACACTGAAAGAAGAACCCCGGAAGCAGGAACAACTGTTTGAAGAAGGATCGGATGTCAACCAAAAAAGAGTTACTGTTCAATTGCAGAGAAAATATATTCTTTGTCCCGTTAAAAGCGGCTTCTGGCTTATCGATCAGCACAGGGCACATTCGAGAATATTGTTTGAACGTTTTATTGTTTCGCTTGCACAACATACAGGAATGAGTCAGCAAATGCTTTTTCCTACTATGGTCGAACTCACTCCGGGAGATTTTGCTTTGATAAAAGATCTGGACGAAGATCTGCGTCACCTTGGATTTGAGTTAAGCGATATGGGAGGAAATTCCATTGCCGTTAACGGAGTACCTGCAGAGGCCGGTGATGTTCACCCGGGAACATTAATTGAGAAAATGCTTGAAGATCTGAAGCACTCAGGAAATACAGCAGGTAAAGAAAAATCAGAACGAATTGCCCGCAGCCTTGCAGAATCCCTGGCCATAAAAACCGGAAAAACACTGGTCACAGAAGAAATGAACAGATTGGTGGATGAATTGTTTGCCTGTGAGAGTCCTTATGTCAGCCCTTCGGGTAAACCTGTTATCGTTACCTTTACTGCCGAAGAGATGGAAAAACGATTTACCTGATGATTGAACATTACTTTCGTACGATGCCCCCTGTGATCAAAAACTTTTTGATCATTAACCTGCTGGTATTTCTTGCTACCAGCATGTACGTGGGACCGGACTTCAACCTCAAATCAATTCTGGCTGTTTACTTCGTGAAATCCGATTTTTTTCAGCCCTACCAGATTATCACGCATATGTTTACGCATGTAAATTTTATGCATTTGTTTTTTAACATGTTTGCGATGGTGATGTTTGGGACTATTCTGGAGCGGCAATTAGGGAGCAAGCGTTTTTTTATTTTCTATTTTTCCTGTGGTCTGGGAGCACTTGCGCTTTACCAGTCTGTTGCTTTCATAGAATATTCCGTTTATATAGATCAGATTAATTCCGGCACAAATTCCAGTGCAACACCATTCGCTCTGTTAGAAATTTTATATACTCCGGCAATGGGCGCATCCGGTGCCATATTTGGAATGTTGATGTTGTTTATGCTTTTGTATCCCGAGACTGAATTTATTCTATTCCCTATTCCATTTCGGATAAAAGCAAAATACTATTTGCCGGTATTGATTTATATCGAATTTTATTTCGGATTACAGCAATTTAAAGGAAATGACTCCAACGTTGCCCACTTTGCCCACTTAGGTGGAGCATTGATTGGATTGGTATTTTATCTTATCTGGCGTAAAAAACGAATTGTGTAGATCATGCAACGAACATTTACAGAAGATTTGCGTCACCAATTCAAAACAGGATCCATTTATACGAAACTGATTATCCTGAATACTGCGGTATTTTTGATTATGATTTTTATATCCATTTTTCTGCACCTGAACAATTACCCACGTCCAATTGCAATTGCAGCAATGCTCGACTGGTTTGCCCCAAGTGGTAACATGCAACACAATCTGACGCACCCCTGGAGCATGTTCCTTTATATGTTTTTGCATATTGATGTATTTCATTTTATTATGCAAATGTTCCTCCTGTATTTTACCGGGAGAATTTTTATGGAATACCTGGATGAAAAGAAACTGTTGAACACCTACATTTTTGGCGGACTCTGCGGGCTTCTGTTTTACATCATTGCAATGAATGTTTTCCCTGTATTCAATGGTTTTGAAAACTCTCCGCTTCTTGGTGCATCAGCTGCAACACTTGCTTTATTGGTTGCGGTATCATTTCACCTTCCGCAAACAGAAATAATGCTATTCGGAGCAATCCGCATAAAACTGATCTATATTGCCTTATTGTTTATTGCCATCGATCTTATTGCTATCCCCAATGATAACCGAGGAGCACGAATCGCTCATCTGGGAGGAACATTTTACGGCATTCTCGCAGCAGGATTTTTTCGGAAACCAAAATTCGTTCTGAACTCTTTCGATCTCACCACCCTGTTCTCTCCCGAACGGTGGTTTAAAAAGAAATCACGAATGAAAGTTGAGTACAGCAAACGTCCGATCAGTGATATTGAATACAACGAAAACAAGGTTGCAAAACAAAAGCGAATCGATTCCCTGCTGGAGAAAATTAACCGCTCCGGTTACGAAAGTCTGACCAAGGAAGAAAAAGATTTCCTTTTCAAAGCCAGCAAAGATGTTTAAACGGTTTTTACAGGACCGTCCGCTTAGCTTTGTTTGGCGTTTGGTATTGTGGTTTACGATTGGCAATGGACTAGCCTTACTCATCTCCTATTTAGCTTGCTATACCGATCCTGCATGGTTTTGGCCGGTAGCATTTTTTGGATTAGCATACCCGGTTTTTTTGCTTTTGAATCTTCTTCTACTTCTAACCTGGGCGCTACGAAGAAGCAAGTGGTTGTTTATTCCACTGATTGTTTTTTTGGTAGGATTTAATCACTTCCGCCATTTTTATCAGATCACATTGTGGTCAGGACCAAAAAATGAAAACAATACACAGGTAAAAATTGTAAGCTGGAATGTACGCTTATTCGATCTGTACAATTACAAAGACCACACTACTATCCGCAATTCAATTTTTACTGTGCTAAAGCGAGAAGATGCTGATGTCTATTGTTTTCAGGAATTCTTCTATTCAGGTGTAGATGGTTATTTTGAGACTAGAGATACCATGGTCACCTTTTTGCGGGCGCGCAATGTGCATGAAGGATACACGCATGTACAACGAATGGACCAGCATTTCGGATTAGCTATTTTTTCTGTTTATCCTATCCTCAACAGAGGCAAAGTAAAATTTCCGGGTGATAACCACAACGGAGCTATCTATGCGGATTTGAGTACCGGCAAAGACACCCTCAGAATTTACAACACTCATTTGTCTTCAATACGTTTTCAACGGGGCGACTATGAATACATTGGGGATACTGCAAATTCCAAACGATGGCTTCATCCTTGGGAAAAACCAAAAAATGCGCAACAACAAATACTCAGTCGTTTAAAAGGAGCATTTATCCGCAGGTCTGAACAAAGTAAAATTCTGCTGGAACATATCCGACAATCTCCCCACAGAGTTATTCTGGCAGGAGATTTTAATGATAGTCCGATTTCATGGTGCTACAGGCAGTTTGCAAGTCTGTTAAAGGATGCCTTTGTTGAAAGCGGAAATGGTATTGGGAATACATACATCGGAAAATTTCCTTCTTTCAGGATCGATTATATATTCCACAGTAAAGAACTTCATTCGTACAACTATTCCACCTTGCCTGAAAAGCTTTCAGATCATCATGGAATTTCAGCTGTGATTGAG
Source organism: Flavobacteriales bacterium (assembly GCA_046289975.1). Taxonomy (GTDB): domain Bacteria; phylum Bacteroidota; class Bacteroidia; order Flavobacteriales_D; family UBA2798; genus UBA2798. Next base: position 13,715 of record JBKBUQ010000056.1, read on the forward strand.
ATTGCGGATTTATAATAATCCCATTCTAACATTTCGATCCCCGAACCGCTCCATTGATTTTATTGGGATCAAGATCCAATAGGTGTAATTAAACGTTTATAAACGGATAAAATACGGCTATAGTTTTTTTGCTTGCGATGTTTGCAGTGTCGAAACAACACCGGTTAACAGTTATCGGCATGCTCTCTGATCAGGAGCAACTCCGGGAAAACGAACGGAGCTTTCGAAATTGTAAAACAAAAAAAGCAAAGAGATGAACAGTCTTAGAAACAAAGTAAATCTGATTGGACGCCTGGGCATGAATCCCGAAGTCCGCACGCTTTCCAGCGGGAAAGTGATGGCCCGTTTTTCACTGGCCACAACAGACACCTACAAAAACGAAAAAGGTGAACGTTTAACAGAAACGCAATGGCACAATGTCATTGCATGGGGCAGTCCTGCACGGGTTATCGAAAAGTATGTCAAAAAAGGACAGGAAATCGCCGTTGAAGGTAAGCTGACCTCAAGATCGTACGAGGACAAAAGTGGTATTAAACGTACAGTATCCGAAGTGGTATTGTCGGATGTACTGCTCCTTGGCGCAAAAGACGGAGTCAAGGAAAAGATCTGACCCGTCCAACCTGAAAATCCCTTCTTTGCGAATAGCGAAGAGGGGATTTTTTCTTTTGTGAAAAGTGAATGGTAAACAGTGAAAAGTAATCCCGACATAATTGATTGAGACAGGCCAATAAACGGTGAATAGTGATTGTTGACTTGCAAACCTTAACTGATAACTAATTACCAATTAACAATTACCAATTACCATTTACCAATTAACAATAACTATTAACTAATAACCAATAACTGATAACTCCTGTTCCCCCATCACGTTCATTGAAAAATGGAGTTTTGCTTAAACGAATTACTCAGAACATTGTCCGCATTAACTTCCACAAAAAAACGAATGGACTTCCTTAAGAAAACTGGAGCTCGAACAAATGTTTGTACTGCCCATTCTTTGCCAGCAAATCCTGATGACTGCCAACTTCAATAATTTTACCATGATCCATTACCACAATTAAATCGGCTTGCTGAATGGTGGAAAGTCGATGTGCAATAACAATGGAGGTGCGTCCTTCGGTCAGTTTTTCAATTGCATTCTGTATCAACAATTCCGAATCCGTATCAACAGAGGATGTTGCTTCATCGAGAATCAGAATACTTGGATTGGTCACATAGGCACGAATGAACGAAATCAACTGACGTTGACCAACCGATAAAGTACTTCCTCTTTCACGAACGTTATAGTCGTAATTCCCCGGAAGATTCATAATAAAATCATGTGCCCCTACTCTCTTGGATGCCTCGATAATTTCTTCGCGTGAGATCTTAGGATCGCGTAAACTGATGTTGTTGTGAATCGTGTCAGAAAAAAGAAAAACATCCTGTAATACCACCGCAATGTTTTTGCGAAGAGACATCAGTTTATAATCACGGATATCCCTGCCATCTATTCTGATTTCTCCTTTTTGAAATTCATACAAACGGCTGAGCAAATTGATCAGTGAGGATTTTCCTGCTCCTGTGGCGCCAACAAATGCAATGGTTTGTCCTTCTTTCACTTCAAGATCGATCCCCTTTAACACATACTCTTCGTCGTTATAGGCAAACCAAACATCTTTCATGCTTACTTCTCCCTTAAAATGGCCTGCCTCTATTGTACCCTTATCGGCAATGGAGTGATCGCTATCCAAAAGACTGAATACACGCTCTGAACCCACAACTCCCATTTGTAAGGTGTTGAAACGATCGGCAAGCATGCGAATGGGACGATAAAGCATATTCACATACAAAATGTATTTAACGATATCACCAAACGTTAATCTTCCTTCAAGCGCCAGACCGGTACCAATCCATACAAGAAACGCTATGGAAAGTGCAGCAAGAATTTCTACTACCGGAAAAAATATCGAATAAGCCATTACCGAATCGATATGTGCTTTACGGTGTTCCTTGTTAATGGATTTGAACTTGTCCATCTCCACTTCTTCCCTGTTGAAAATCTGTACAATGCTCATCCCGGTTACATGTTCCTGCACAAAGGCATTTAATCGCGCAACCTGATTACGCACACCCATAAATGATTTTTTAATACTTCGCTGAAATATCCGCGTGGTAATGATTAATAAGGGAACCGGAATAAGCGTGTATAAGGCAAGCTCCCAGTTCACCCAAAACATGATAAAAATTACAACAAACAATTTCACCAGATCACCAGCAACGGAAATTAGTCCTTCATAAAAAATATCAGCTATGGTTTCAATGTCCGAAATCACCCGCGTTACC
>JBKBUQ010000057.1:0-16018 GCA_046289975.1 Flavobacteriales bacterium
ATAAGAGCGGACATCATAATTTTCCTCGAGTTTGCTCTTCAGTCGGTCGATTTCTGCGAGGTATACTCCTTTGTAAAACGAAGAGTCCTTACCAATGATTACAGATCCCGAATTATCCTGCGCAATTACAATGAGTGGTTTTTCCACTCTTCGTTTTTCTGTTCGAATGAGGGGTTGAAGCAGGAAAAACGATAGCAGACTGATTACAACAAATCGTGTTGTTGCAATCAATGTTTTAAGCCAGGGACGTAATTCGCTCAGTTGCTTTTCTCTGAAATAGAGAATGGCAGCATAAAGTCCTCCGGCCAAAAGACAGAAGACAATGTACCATAGGGGATAACTGAGTATTATTTTCAAGGTTTTGGATCAGGAATCAGGTAAGCATCCCACCACAAACATGGATTGTCTGTCCGGTGATGTACGAAGAAAGATCAGAAGCGAGGAACAAACAAGCATTGGCAACATCTTCAGTAGTTCCACCTCTTTTGAGCGGAATCGAATCCCTCCATCCCTGTACAACCTTTTCGTCCAGCACTTCCGTCATTTCAGTCTCGATAAATCCGGGAGCAATGGCGTTGCTGCGAATATTTCTTGAACCCAATTCAAGGGCGATTGATTTTGTGAATCCAATAATTCCGGCTTTTGAAGCTGAATAATTGGACTGACCTGCATTTCCTTTCACCCCAACAACGGATGACATATTGATTATTGAGCCGTTTCGTTGTTTAAGCATGGGTTTCTGAGCTGCTTTAGTGAGATTGAAAACAGATTTCAGATTGGTGTTAATGACCTCATCCCATTGCTGTTCCGTCATTCTCATCAAAAGTGTGTCGCGAGTAATTCCTGCGTTATTGACAAGAACATCAAGTGTACCAAATTCCTTCACCACATCATCTACCAATTGCATGGCCTGATCATAGTTTGCAGCATCAGATTTATATCCTTTTGCCTTGATACCAAGCGCACTTAGTTCATTTTCCAAAGCCTTTGCTTTTTCTTCTGAGGCCGCATAGGTGAATGCAATGTTAGAACCTTCCTGAGCAAACCGAAGAGCAATACCTCTTCCTATTCCTCTCGAGGCTCCGGTAATTAATGCGACTTTTCCTTGCAAGATTTTCATAGATGTATTGTTTGGTTGCTGAAATTGGATAATTTTGATACTTTCTGAAAACCAAAGATAATGAGAAAATCTATCCTCCTGTTGGCTCTGGCCATTGTATTAAGTTCAACAATCACTGCACAGCGCTGGCTGGATATTGGTTTTAAAGGTGCATGGGGTCCAACCTGGCTTATGAATAAAAACCTGATGAATGATCAGCAATTCAACCATGTCCTGGCCTACGGTTATGGGATTGGCGGAAAAATAGGATTCAACTTCAATGATGAGCACGAGCTTACACTCGATGTAATGGCATCTACATTTAAACAGGATTTTAAATACAATGTAACGGATACAGTTACCGGTGCAAGTCCTGAATTCAAAAAGGGCATGCAATTCAAAACGCTTGATTTTATTCTGATGTACCGACATAATAAAGATGGCCGTTATTTTGAAGTTGGTCCTGGATACTCCACTATCAGAAGCGCATCCGGCACAAATGAGCGTCCGGAATTTGCAACTCTCGACGGAGAGATCAGTGAGAATTTAATTAAAGGATATTCGATCCTGGCGCTTGGCTTTGGCGGTTATTTTGTAGGTACCGAAAATTTCGGGATTACAATGGGCGCACGATTCACCTATGGCCTGAGTGACCTTATCAGCGAAAAAGGGAAGCAAAACAATTATCCTGCGCATTATCCGGGAACAACACGCTATACAACCTATACGCAGTCGCACCCGTTCACAGCTATGCTGGTTATGGAAGCGAATCTCGACTTTGCTTACATGGTTAAAGCCAAGTGTTCGAATAAGCGAAAGATTCTTCTTTTTTAAACGATATAGACCCCGGAACAACCGGGGTTTTTTATTGTGTATGTTTTTGTGTGGGTGAATTAATCGGTATGTAATATATTAGCCTGGCGAATGTTCCATTTTCTACGACTTATACGACCCCTGAATCTACTCATCATTGCGTTTACAATGTATATGATGCGGTACTTTGTGGTTGGTGGTAAATGGATGGATTGGCAGGGAAATGTAACCTCCGATCTGTTCTGTTTTACAATGACGCATTTTGATTTCTTTTTACTTGTTATATCAACAATGTTTGTTGCCGGTGCAGGGTACATTATCAATGATTATTTTGATATCCGCATCGATCGCATTAATAAGCCGGAGAAGGTAATTGTAGGAAAATTCATCAAAAAACGAGTTGCCATGCTTTGGCATACCCTTCTGAATTTTTTTGCAATTGGAATTGCTGTTTACCTCACTTTTAAATACTACAATTTCTGGCCTTTGATTTTCCACTTGTCCACAACTTTCGGGTTATGGATGTATTCATTGTCCCTTAAACGGCAATTTCTATCGGGCAATCTAACTATTTCCTTAATGGCAGGAATGGTTGTATTACTCTCCGGTCTGGCAGATCTTCCCGACATGATACTGAGATACAGGGAAGTTCCGGAAGGATATCCCTTTACATTAGACCAATTGTCGTTCTCTTGGAAGGCAATTTGGGTATTCACAGGATTTGCATTTCTTACAACGCTCATACGTGAAGTACAAAAAGACCTTGCAGATGTGAAAGGAGATGAAGCACAGAAATGTAAAACGGTTCCAATTGTTTGGGGAATTTCCAAAACGAAAAAACTGGTTACTGCTCTGGTAGTGATTTTGCTTGTACCTCTTTTTCTAATTGTATTTGCTCTTCAGTTGGAATTGTACCGGTTAATCTTTATAAGTTTCGCAGTGATTGTCCCGATTCTTTATAGTGGTTTTCTTACCTCATCAGCAAACGACAGAAATGGTTTTCTTGGAGCTGCTAAATGGATGAAGTTTGCCATGTTTGCCGGCGTATTGTATAGCCTATTCCTGTTCTGATGCTGAGTCACCTTCAACCTTACAACATTTTCCTTGCCTCAAAATCTCCCCGGCGACAAGCGCTTTTAAAAGGGCTCGACATCGAATTTGCTATCCGAACTAAAGAAACCGATGAAGAATTTCCGGAGCATTTAAAAGCAGATGAAATTGTATTGTATTTAAGTAAAAAGAAAGCAGATGCTTTTTCCGGAGAGCTTCAGATAAAGGATATTTTGATAACCGCAGATACAATTGTTTGGATCAATAACCGCGTTTTAAACAAACCCGAAAACAGAACGGAGGCAATTGAAATGCTCAAATTACTTTCCGGAAAGAAACACACAGTTTATACAGGAGTCTGCATAACGGCAAGCTCATTCCAAACTCAATTTGTAGGTTCAACGCAGGTGTGGTTTAAAGAGTTGACTCTTGCTGAAATTGATTATTACCTCGATCATTATAAACCCTACGATAAGGCAGGTTCTTATGGAGTCCAGGAGTGGATTGGTTATATAGGTATCGATCGTATAGAAGGCTGTTTTTATAATGTAATGGGTTTACCACTAAATCTTCTTTATGCGCATTTACGTGACATCCCTTTGCATTAGTTTTTTCCTTGGTGGAGTACTTTTCTTCACTGATCATCTTCATGGGCAGTCCTATGCAGATTCTCTGGAACAATACCGTGTTAACCGTAACAGGGAGATGAAAGATACCGCTCATTCTCCCTTGAAAAAGGAAGAGATCTTAAAATTTAAAGAACTATATTTTTATCCTGCAAATTCCGATTACAGGATTAGCGCTGACTTTATAAAAAATAAGAGAAAAGAACCAGTTACCATGCCTACCTCTTCAGGTAAGGAAAAACAATATTACAAAATAGGAAAGGCTGTTTTTGAATTGAATGGGGTGGCCTGTACACTTACTGTTTTTCAGCCGGTGGCATTAAAGAATTATATTTTTATTCCGTTTACAGATCTAACCAATAGCAATGAAACATATGGTGGTGGCAGATATCTGGAAGCAACTGTTATTGGAAAAAAGAAAATTCTGATCGATTTTAATTATTGCTACAATCCTTATTGTGCCTATACTTCCGGTTATTCCTGTCCCATACCACCGACCGAGAATTTTTTGAATACAGCAGTCAAAGCCGGCGAAAAACTACTTTGGGATTCGCATTAATTCTGTTTCAGTATATTTAAAAAAAAATTGAATGTCTGCTCCAAAAAACACACCTGCTCCGGGATTGTTCATTTCCTTTTTACCCATACTTGTGCTTGTAGGTTTTCTTACAATAAACGTAAAATTGTATGGCGACAGCGCAACCTCAGGTCCTAATCAGATCGCGTTAATTCTAAGCGCAGCTTTTGCGGGAATCATTGCCTGGAGATATGGGTTAACCTGGACCCGCATTCGCGATGGTATCATGCATAGTATCATTGCATCTTTGCCGGCCGTTATGATTTTATTGTTGATCGGTGCACTTGCAGGAACGTGGATGATTTCAGGTGTAGTTCCTACAATGATTTATTATGGATTAAAAATTCTGCATCCTGCTATTTTTCTCCTTGCAGCAACTATTGTTTGTGCAATTGTTTCTCTTGCTACCGGAAGTTCTTGGTCTACTGTCGCAACTGTTGGTGCTGCTTTGCTTGGAATTGGTTCTGCCATGGGGTTTCACGAGGGCATGATAGCTGGTGCAATTATTTCAGGAGCCTATTTTGGAGACAAAATGTCGCCTTTATCGGATACCACTAATCTCGCTCCCGCTATGGCAGGTACAGATCTGTTCACGCATATTCGTTATATGACAATTACGACCGTTCCATCATTGGCAATTACCCTATTAATTTTTCTGGTGCTTGGATTTACTGCTGAATTAAATCCGGTTGCAGGTGGGGTTGATTCATTAATGTCGGCCATCGATTCAAAATTTTATATTTCACCGGTTTTGTTCTTGGTTCCTGTGATTGTCATTTTTCTGATTATAAAAAAAGTTGATGCAGTTCCGGCTTTATTGATTGGTACTTTATTGGGCGGAATCTTTGCTGTTATTTTCCAACCTGAAGTAGTAAATGAAATTTCAGGAATTACAGGTGATTACGTAAAGTCGGGTTACTCAACAATTATGAATGCTATGATGGGCCCGGTAAGCGTGCAAACATCCGATGAGCAGATTAATTCACTTTTGTCAACCAAAGGAATGGGAGGGATGCTGAATACAATTTGGTTGATTATTTGCGCGATGAGTTTTGGAGGAATAATGGAAGTAAGCGGAATGCTGCAAAAAATTTCGTCAACAGTAGTTAATCTTGCCCGTTCAACAGGATCATTGATCGCTTCTACTGCCGGAACATGTATTTTTTTCAATGCAACAGCAGCAGATCAATATTTGTCGATTGTTGTACCCGGTAGGATGTATGCAAAAACTTATCGCGATCGTGGTTTAAAGCCGGAGAATTTAAGTCGCACCTTGGAGGATTCCGGTACAGTAACTTCTGTTCTTTTCCCCTGGAATACATGTGGAGCAACTCAGGCCGGTGTATTGGGTGTTGCAACCGGAACATATTGGATGTATTGTTTCTTCAATTTGATCAGTCCAATTATGACCATCGCTGCAGGATATTTGAATTATCGAATTGCCCGCTATTCTGAAGAAGAAATGAAAACTATGAATCAGGAATGATACATAACTGATCGCATACTGATAGCTCCCATAGTGGTTTTATCGTTAAAGTAACTAACCTTATCCTTTTCATCTCTTAATCCGGCAGCATAGAGTAGAGGTAAATAATGTTCGTTTGAAGGCACAGATAAAAGTGCCGCCTTTCCAAGTGATGTATAATTAATCAGTGTTTTTGAATCATTGGTATCAATCGCCATTTTAATTTTTGAATCAAACTCTATTGCCCAATCATAGGCTTTGTCCTCCCACAAAATTCTTCCCAGGTTGTGTACAATATTTCCGCTACCAATAATCAACACACCTTTTTTTCGAAGAGAACGGAGTTCTTTTGCAAGTTCAAAATGGTAGGACGGACCTTTACTTCGATCCAGACTCAATTGAATAACCGGTATATCAGCCTTTGGAAACATGGGCAAAAGGATCGACCATGTACCATGATCAAGTCCCCATTGTTCATCCGGAAGGATTGCAGTTGATTTTACGGTATCAATAATTTCTGCCGCCAGTTTTGGTTGACCTGGAGCAGGATAGATTTGTTGAAATAACTTTTCCGGAAAACCACCAAAATCATGAATGGTACGGGGTTTTTCCATGGTTGTGATTTTGGTTCCCAGCGTTTCCCAATGGGCAGAAATTACCACAATTGCTGTTGGTGCCGGTAATTTTCCGGCAAGCGATTTCCAACCGCGACTGAATTCATTGTCTTCTATGGCATTCATCGGACTACCATGTCCAATAAACAATACCGGCATTTTTGACCCATTCTCCGGTAGGGAATTCGACCATTCGGTGAATGCATATAAATCATTCATTGCTAATGCAGCTAAAGTTGAGGTAATAAGGAAATCTCTTCTTTTCATTTTAAAAAAGCATCCAGTGTTTTAGAAATTTGTTCAACCGAAGTATAGCCATTGGCAAGGAGATAATATTGTTCATTTTTCTTCCCAATTACAGCCGGAAATCCTGACACACCTAGTTGTGACACGAATTTGAATCCATCCAACATTGCAGATCGTGTTGCGATCTCATTGAGTGTTGAAATAAATTGAACAGGATCAATTCCATATTCCGTCGCCAACTCAATGTAGGTTGAATCAACTTCGAGACTTTTTCCTTCGTAAAACAACTTTTTTTGCATGGAATGGGCGAAATCAATGATGTTTTCGTTTTTTATTTTCCGGTAAGCTTCGAGTGCCTGTGAAGGTTTTTCAGAGCTGAATACAGAATTTCCTTCCTTCAGTAATTTAATGTAGGCTTCTCCCATTTTTACTCCGGTAAGTTGTTCCAATCGGGGAATGGCACTCAGGATGTAATCAGCCATTTTACCAATTGGTTCTGCTCTATCTGCTCTAACCATTCCACCTGAAATGATCGTGAAATTAGCCTTCTCTGAATATGCTTTTTCTATTTGCGATACTACCGGACCAAAACCATAACACCATCCGCATAGTGGATCAAAAATGTAAAGGATTTCAGGTTTATTGTTGCTTGAATCTTTGTCCATGGCTGAAATATTTATTGTGGTAAATAAGAGTAAAAAGGGGAATACCAATCGTTTCATACTGCAAATATAGCATTAATTATTGTATATACAACAATTAAATATTTCAATCATTTTAGTAGATTGGTCTAAAATAGTGATTATGAACGCAGATTTTCGTCCTGTCGATTACTCAAGAATGACAATCACCGAATTAATGATTCCGGCCTATGCCAATTTTTCGGGAAAGATTCACGGTGGAATATTATTGTCTTTAATGGATAAGGTAGCCTATGCATGCGCTACTAAACATAGCGGGAAATATTGCGTAACTGTTTCTGTAGATGGTGTGGATTTTTTGCAACCAGTCGAAGTAGGGGAAATGATTTCTTTAATGGCTTCGGTAAATCATGTTGGCAAGAGTTCAATGGTGATCGGAATAAAAGTTATTGCTGAAAATTTTCAGGCAGGAACGGTAAAACACACAAATACTTCTTTTTTCACAATGGTAGCGAAAGACGATACCGGAAAACCATGTGCGGTTCCGGGATTATTATTGCAGAGTAGGGAAGAAGTGCGTCGTTTCCTTGAGGCGATCAAGCGAAAAGAATTAAAACTTCGTTACGCGCAGGAACTCGATAATACAAAAACAGACCTTGAAGTGGAAAGTAATTTATACCTGCTCGAAAAAGAAAATTGTAAGCTGGAAGTAAAAATTTGATGCAGCTCAAAGGCATTTAAAATAATCAAATGGCTCTAGGCAATCTTTGCATTTGTATAGCGATTTGCAGGCGGTAGAACCAAATTGACTGACCATCTCCGTTGCAGATGATCCGCATTGCGGACATTTTACAACACGTTCCTGAAGACCCATTAATACTTTTTTATCTATTGTTGAATGCTCAGGAGGAGCAATACCATAAACCCTCAGTTTTTCCTTGGCTTCATCACTGATCCAATCTGTTGTCCAGGCAGGAGAATAGGTCATTTTTATTTCGACATCACTAATGCCATTTTCATGAATTTTTGCGCGGATATCGTCTTCCATTTGTTTCATGGCAGGACAACCGGAATACGTTGGTGTTACGGTTACTGTGACCTTTGAATTATTCAATTCAATTTTTCGGACAACACCTAATTCTACTACTGAAATAACAGGAATCTCCGGATCAGGGATTTCCTTTAACCAACTTAGAATATCGTTTTCGTTAATCACAATTCAGAGAATAAAAATGGCAGCAAGAATAAAAATCAGAATGATCACAATGTATTGCCATACATCAACAAAATAGGGGAAATATCTTTTATAGAATTCTTTCATTGGTGTCAAAAAAAGAGACCCGGAATCTCCGGGTCTGTTATTACCATTTTGCAGTTGGATAGGCTCTGGGTAAATATTGCATTTCTGCAAGTATAAAGCCAAGATACTCGGTATGAATTCCCTTACGACTTCCGGTTTGCATAAAGGCATCCTGAGGACGTTTCAATGTTGCTTGTGAAAGTACTTCTTCAATTTTGGAATTCCATTTTTGTTTGATAACGTTCAAGTCGGCGGCAATTCCTGCTTTGATCAGAATAGCATCAACTTCGTTCATTTCAAACAATTCCCCGGTGTACATCCAAATATCGTTGAGCGATTTTTGAACACGGTTATGACTTTCTTCGGTTCCATCACCTAAACGGAGCATCCAATCAGACGAATGCCTGACATGATATTTCACTTCTTTCAGGGATTTTGCAGCAATAGCAGCAATTTGTTCGTCTTTACTTTTGCTCAATTCTTCATAGAGAAAGAGCGCGAAAGTTGAATAGAGAAACTGACGAACAATAGTAAATCCGAAATCTCCGTTTGGCAATTCCACCAACAAATTATTCAGGAATTCACGTTCAGCTCGTTTGTATGCAAGATCGTCCTGTGACCGACCTTTTCCTTCCGTTTTTCCTGCATATTCCAGGAGTGAATTGGCTTGTCCTAAAAGATCCAATGCAAGATTTCCCAATGCAAGGTCTTCCTCCAGTATCGGAGCTTTGCTGGTCCACTCACTTAAGCGATGCCCCAGAATCAAGGCATTGTCACCAAGTCGAAGTGTGTATTGGTAAAGAGCTTCCTGCTGGTTCATATCAAATGTGTTTTGCGCCTTCTGGCATTACATAAAATGTTGGATGCCGGTACACTTTATCGTTCATCGGATCAAAAAGCTCTTCCTGATCATTGGGGTTGGATGCCACTATACATTCTGCAGGAACAACCCATATACTTGTCCCCTCATTTCTGCGGGTATAGGTGTCTCTTGCAGCCTGTATGGCCAATTCTTTGTCGGATGCATGCAAACTCCCTGCGTGCTTGTAGGGTAGGCCTGATTTACTTTGGATAAAAACCTCCCAAAGTGTTCCCTGATTGTCTTTTGCGTTGCTCATTTGGTTTGGAATTTTATGCAGCTACTACTAATTTCTTTTTTTTCTTTTCGGCGTAAGCATTCGCAGCTTCTCGAACCCATGCTCCTTCTTCGTGGTAACGCACATGATGTTCTAAACGCTGTTTGTTACAAGGGCCATTTCCGTTGATCACATTTTGGAATTCTTCCCAATTGATTTTACCAAAATCGTAATGGCCACGGGCTTCATTCCATTTGAGATCAGGATCAGGAATACTTAGTCCGATTATCTCTGCCTGTTGAACGGTTTTGTCAATGAATTTCTGACGCAATTCGTCGTTCGACTCACTTTTGATTTTCCATTTGAAAGCGTTACCTGAATTTGGTGAATCACTGTCATGCGGACCAAACATCATAAGTGAAGGCCACCACCAACGGTTCAATGCATCCTGTGCCATTTCTTTTTGTTCGGGAGTGCCGAGCGCCATGTGAGCCATTATTTCGTAGCCCTGACGCTGATGGAAACTTTCTTCCTTACAAATACGAATCATCGCGCGGGAATAAGGTCCATACGATGTGCGTTGCAATGAGACTTGATTTACAATTGCAGCACCATCAACCAACCATCCTACTGCACCTATATCTGCCCATGTAACTACAGGATAATTGAAAATACTTGAGTATTTCGCCTTTCCTTGATGAAGCTGCTGAATCAACTCATCGCGGGTAATTCCCATTGTTTCTGCAGCAGAGTATAGATATAAACCATGGCCACCTTCATCCTGAATTTTGGCCATCAAAATCATTTTAGCCCTTAAACTTGGGGCACGTGTGATCCAATTACCTTCTGGCTGCATCCCAACTACTTCAGAGTGGGCATGCTGAGAGATTTGGCGAATCAGATGCTTGCGATAGGCATCAGGCATCCAATCGCGTGGTTCAATTTTTTCATCGGCATCAATCCTAGCCTGAAACTTGCTTTCCAATAGTTCGTTTTCCATAAGTTCAAAATACTTGCACAAGTTTAACAATTAAAGCTACTTTTTGCTCATGACAGCAGTCAGTTTTATTCGCAATTAACTCTAATTGGCTGAATTCCTGCAATTCCCCCAAATTTTGTTTTACAAATTTAGGTCTTTACAGTATAAAATTTCACAAAAGGAAAAATGATCGGTAGATTCTTTTATCAAATGGCGAAATCAACGAACAATCTCCTGCTTAAAAAATGAAAATTCTGATCAACCAACAGGACGCCTATTTGTTACCTTTGCACACTTAAATTACTGTTTATGTCAAATTTCCATACCCTTACAGTTGTTGATATCCGTAAAGAAACTTCGGACAGTGTTTCAGTTGCTTTTGAAGTTGATGCAAAAGATTCTGCAGCATTTTCTTATGCACCCGGGCAGTATCTTACCTTGAGATTTACAATAAATGGTGAGGAGGTTCGTCGTTCGTATTCACTTTGTTCTTCTCCTTTTTCCGGAGAAAAAATGAGGGTTGCTGTAAAAATCGTGCAGGGTGGAAAGGTTTCAACCTATATGAACTCTGTGCTTAAGGTGGGAGATAAAGTTGATTCTCTCACACCAATGGGGAATTTTACAATCTCGCTAAAATCAGATAACCAAAAGCATTATGTTGGATTTGCAGCGGGAAGTGGGATTACACCTGTGTATTCACTTATTAAAGCTATCCTCGAAAAAGAACCTAAGAGTAAGTTTACACTTATCTATTCTAATAAGGGAAGTGAAACAACCATCTTTAACAAGGAATTGGAAGAGCTTCATAATGCAAACGCAAACCGTTTTAAGGTAGTTCATGTATGGAGCAGGCAGGAGACAGGAGACCCGGTACTGAATGGACGACTTAATGCTGAACGCACTGCTTCCATTATCAGCAAATTTGACCTCAAATCTGCTGATGAATTTTTCATTTGTGGTCCTGAAGAAATGATCATGAATGTTTCCAAATCATTGAAGAATTCCGGAATAAAAAAGGAAGCTGTTCATTTTGAATTATTCACAACTCCTGTATTAATGGCTTCTACCGAATCGTCTGTTTCAGGAGAAACGTTTTCCGGGGATAGTCAGGTAACGGTGATCATGGATGGTATTGAAACCAAATTCAAATTGGCCGGAAACGGAGTTAATATTTTAGACGCAGCTATTGATGCCGGCGCTGATGCTCCTTATTCCTGTAAAGGCGCGGTTTGTTGTACCTGTAAAGCTAAAGTTCAGGAAGGTAAAGCAGTTATGGATATGAATTACGCCCTTACAGATAAAGAAGTAGCCGACGGATATATTTTAACTTGCCAGGCGCACCCTTTAACTGATAAGCTAGTTGTCGATTACGACGTTGCCTGATTATGCACTTGGCGCTTTTCATTGTACTCACTCTTCTTGCTGAAATTTTAGGAACACTGGGAGGATTTGGGTCAAGCGCTTTGTTTGTTCCCCTTTGCGGATTTTTCTTCGGTTTTCAGATAGTACTGGCATTTACAGGTATTTTGCATGTGTTTAGTAACGGTGCAAAGCTTTGGCTGTTTGGAAAACACTTGAATCTGCGTATATTTTTGTGGCTGGGAATTCCCAGTTTAATCTTTTCAGTGATTGGAGCATTTTTAATTGTTGGAACCAATAGTGAATGGTCGCAAATAATACTTGGAATTTTCCTTGTGTCCGGGAGCTCATTATTGATGCTTTGGCCGAGTATTCAGATGAGAGATAAATCATCTAATCATTTAATTGCCGGAAGTACAGCTGGATTTCTTGCAGGTTTTACAGGGACCGGTGGTCCGGTAAGAGCACTTGCATTGTCGGCTGTTGGTTTGAGCAAGGAAAGCTTTATTGCTTCATCCGCAGCGATTGATATGGCTGTGGACCTTCCACGAAGTGTGATCTATTTGTCGGCAGGATATTTAGATCCTGAACTTTATTGGTATATCCCTATTCTTGCAGGTATTGCATTTTGGGGATCATGGTTAGGTAAATTACTTCTAAATAGGGTTACGAGTGGATTTTTTCGTTCCTTGGTTTTATTGCTCGTATTTGCTATTGGATGCATGATGATTATTAAAACAATCTTTTATGACACTTGAATTTTTTGGAGCTGCTGAATGTGTTACAGGTAGCAAGCATTTAATAACCTTGTCCGACGATACCAAAATTCTATTGGATTGTGGAATGTTTCAGGGAATGGGCAAAGAAACGGAACCTCTCAACCGCCATTTCAGATTTGATCCTTCGTCTATTCATGCGCTCATACTATCTCACGCGCACATCGATCATTCCGGACTCATCCCAAGGTTGGTTAAGGAAGGGTTCAGGGGGAAAATTTATTGTACTGAAGCTACATTCGATTTATGTGAAATAATGCTAAAAGACTCAGCTCGTATTCAGGAATATGATGTGATGTACCTTAATAAAAAAAGGAAGGAACGTAAACAAAAATTACTTGAGCCTCTCTACACTGAAGATGATGTGGATTTTTGTCTTCAGTTGTTTGAATCGAAAGATTTCGAAATTCCATTTGAAATTAATAAAAATGTGAAATGTGTTTTTACCGATAACGGACACATTCTTGGTAGCGCTGCTGTTTTTTTGAATATCCGTGAAGATGAAAACATCACCCGACTTGCTTTTACAGGAGACATTGGGCGATATTCATCTCCACTGCTCAAAGATCCCGCAGTATTCCCTCAATGTGATGTTTTGATTTGCGAATCAACATATGGCGACCGCCTACATTCTAAAGTTAAAGAAAGTCCGAAATTATTGCTTGAAA
Source organism: Flavobacteriales bacterium (assembly GCA_046289975.1). Lineage (GTDB taxonomy): Bacteria > Bacteroidota > Bacteroidia > Flavobacteriales_D > UBA2798 > UBA2798. The sequence goes on from JBKBUQ010000057.1 coordinate 13,290, forward strand.
TTGTTAAGCGTACATGTATAGAAAGAAAGGGGAAATTGATTATTCCGGCGTTTTCTCTGGGAAGAACCCAAGAACTTGTTTTTACTTTAAACAACTTAAGCCTAACCGGTGAATTAGAGAAAATAAAAGTTTATGTTGACAGTCCTCTTTCTGTCAGCGCAACAAGAATAATCCGAAAACATCCTGGATTACTTAATGAAAACGTAAGTAATGTTGCCAAGAATGACCCCGATCCATTTGGATTCGATACTTTGACATATATTACTGAGGTTGAAGATAGTAAGCGATTGAATGATTTAGATGAACCTTGCATTATTATTTCTGCATCAGGAATGGCAGATGCAGGAAGAATCCGTCATCATATCAAAAACAATATTAGTGATCCGAAAAACACCATTCTGCTTGTTGGATATGCAGAGCCACACTCTCTTGGTGGTCAGTTGCGCGCAGGAAATAAGGAGGTACGTATATATGGAGAATATCATGCTGTGAACGCTGAAGTACAAATAATTGATTCCTATTCAGCTCATGCCGATTACGAAGAGATGTTGCGTTACTTATCATGTCAGGATGTTTCGAAAATCAAAAAGACGTTCCTTGTACATGGAGAAACCGATGCATTGGTTGCGTGGAAACAACATTTGCAGGATAATGGTTTTAAGAATGTTACAATAGGTAAATCCGGTGATCACTATCACTTTGAATCATTTTGAATCTGGTTTAATCCATTGACTTTTCAGAACTCAACTGTTCAAAACTGATTTTAAGCTGATTTTTTTGTGGGGTTCAATTATCTATATTTAATTGAATCAAATCTTTTCAGCTATGTGTATTTTATTTGTATCAATGATTATTGTTGCTGCAGCTTTTTTGTTGTTGGCCGGACTCTGGTATTCCAATTATGTAAAACAACAAACACTTGGAATGTTTCATAAAATTGCAGCTTATTTTGCTGTTTCAGTTGCAGTTTTTGTTATTGTAATTGTAATTCTTGGAGGAATTATGAAGGTGATGTGTCATGGCGGTGGTTGTGGCGATCATCACGGAAAAAGAGGATGCAACAAAGAAATGTCATCATGTCCTTCTAAAGCGGATTGCTCAGAGGGAAAATCATGTGATAGTGAGAAAAAATGCGGTAAAGAGAATAGATGTGGAATGGGACCACACCATGGTGGAGGAGCTTCCTGTCACAAAGAGATGATTATGATTGACACTGTTTCCGGTAAAATGGAAAAAGAAATCAGGGTTAGTGTTTCTTCCGAACATTAAAAATTCGTTGCGTGAATTCCGTGGTCAGGTATAGATATTTAGTGTTTACAGCACTTTTTTTTCTTGGTTCTTGTGCAGAATGGCGCAAGGCTCAGGAAGAAGGTGAGCAGGTTCAATTTGATATTGAAACCCTGGATACACGTAAGGAGCGCAAGCGAAAAAAAGAAGAAGAACCAAAAGAATCTGTTACAAAAGATAAAAACTCCGATGCAATTCTTGATAAGTACGCCAGGGAATTAGGCGTGTCGAGAAAAGAATTGAAGGATCCGAAACTATACGCCTATATCGACGGCTGGATTGGGGTTCCTTACAAATTTGCAGGAAACACAAAAGACGGAGTAGATTGTTCCGGTTTTGTAAACGCTGTTTTTCGGGATGTTTACAAAATAAGTCTGAAGCGTTCAGCAACAGAAATCATTGGAGAATGTAATGAGATTGAAAAAAGCGCACTAACAGAAACTGATCTGGTGTTCTTTGACATCAGTGGAAAAAATTCGCACATTGGGATTTATCTCAGCAATCAAAAATTTATACATGCAAGTACCAGTAAGGGAGTGATGATTTCAGACCTTAACCAAACTTATTGGCAAAAATACTGGGGTAGGGCAGGACGAATCAGGAAATGATCAGTTCAGGTGCATTTGAAAGGTAGTCACCATATTCTGTTGGATACTGACTTCCTCTTTTTGCAGTTCCCTAACGATCATTCTGATCATATCATCCAGTTCCCCTTCAGTGCAGGTTTCCAGATTCCGGTAAGCAAGACTATAAAACCTGCTTTCGCGGATGTAGCGGATTTTGTCTTCCCTGTTCATAGCGATGTAGTGTTGGTTTCTAACAGTTATACGAAAACCATGCCCAAGGGTGGTCTGCGAGTTAAGAAGTGGTCGATTTTTGGGTTTTAAAGGTTCTAAAGCCATGATAAATACAGGATTGAGCAAGTTTAAAGTTATCAACCGAAATGAGGCTGTTAATAACCTCCGTTTTCGGTGGATAATGCGCAGGACTTTGCAGGATAACGGGAACAAGGAATAATTAACTTTGTGCCCTGAAAATGTTAACTAATCCTTCATTTATGAACGAATTCGGAATAAAATCCAAGCATTCTACGCTCGAGGAGCTTGGTTTGGGAAAAGTAGCGAATGCTTACTGGAATCTTACACCGTCTGAACTGGTTGAAGAAACCATTGTACACGGACAAGGGGTATTGTCGGATACCGGAGCACTTGCCATTGAGACGGGAGAGTTTACCGGACGTTCACCTAAAGATCGCTTCATTGTATGTGATTCCAAAACTGAAGACACCGTTTGGTGGGGTGATATTAACATCAAATTTACTCCCGAAAAATTCGATGCGCTTTTTAACAGAATGAAAGCCTATTTGGCCAATCGTGATGTTTATGTTCGCGATGCATTTGCCTGCGCAGATCCAAAATACAGAATGAATCTTCGTGTGGTTA
>JBKBUQ010000058.1:0-16018 GCA_046289975.1 Flavobacteriales bacterium
ATTAAACATCATGGCAAAAGCAACAAAAAAGAAGGCTGCTCCTAAGAAGAAGGCTGCAACCAAAAAGAAAGCTGCTCCTAAGAAAAAGGCTGCTGCTAAGAAAAAAGCTGCTCCTAAGAAAAAGGCTGCTGCTAAGAAAAAAGCTGCTCCTAAGAAAAAGGCTGCTGCTAAGAAAAAAGCTGCTCCCAAGAAGAAGGCTGCTGCTAAGAAAAAAGCTGCTCCCAAGAAGAAGGCTGCTGCTAAGAAAAAAACAGCTACTAAGAAGAAAGCTGCTCCTAAGAAGAAAGCCGCTACTAAGAAGAAGGCTGCTCCTAAGAAGAAAGCTGCTCCTAAGAAAAAAGCTGCTCCCCGTAAGAAGGCTGCTGCTGCTCCAGCTGCAAACTAAGAATCAACACTACATCTATAAAATCCCCGCCCTGGCGGGGATTTTTGTTTTTATACCCCTTGCAATTTCTGCAACAGATTAACAAGCGTTGAGTACATGCTATGCATTTTTTCGTGTTTAAACAAAAGGATTCTGATGACAGGAGAATGCAATCGAAGGACAAAATCAGATCAACCCAAGCATGAAGAATACAGGAAATGGGATTATTAAACAACGAAATGAATATTCGCCTCAGGGCGACAATCGCGATGTCTGCCAGGCTTCGCCAGCTTTCGTAAAAAGAATGCGATCATGTAGCCGGCTTGGTCGTCCTTGCCAGAATTCAAACGAATCAGGCATCAGCAAAAATCCTCCCCAAAACGGCGGACGAGGAATATCTTTTCCTTCAAACTCGCGGGTTAACTGCTCTACTTTTTGTTCAAGTTCTGTTCGTGATAGCAAAACAGAACTCTGCGCACTGGCCCATGCACCGATCTGACTTTCGCGCGGACGTTTGGAAAAATAAGCATTGGATAATTCATCATCAGCCTTTACCACACGACCTTCAACACGAATCTGACGATCGAGATCTCCCCAAAAAAACAAAGCGGATGCCTTCGGATTTTCGATGAGATTCCTGCCCTTGTTCGATTCGAAATTGGTGTAGAACACAAGTCCGGACTTACTGATATCACGCATGTACACCACACGCGAAGTAGGCTGACCATCCAATCCGGCAGTGGCAATGATCATTGCATACGGATCAAGAACCTGTGCTCCGACAGCTTCATCAAACCAACGTTCGAACAAAGAATAAGGATCAGCAGGAACAGAAGATTCATCCAGCGGACGATTTGCAAAGTCGCGGCGAATGGAATTGATATAATTGCGCAGGGTATCCACTATTGTAATCCTATTAAAAATTTCATCGTATCCACTCCATCCGCATAAACCCAAAGTGCAGGACGTTGCGCATCACCAAAAGGAATTCCACCGGTTCCAACGCGGCATTGAATTTTTTCTTCAAGTCCGGAAAGTTTATTTTCCACCTCATCGTACGAAGTGTATCGTTCAACGAACAAGGTACCCAGCGGAGAATGAAGTCCTTCATCTTCTTTCACCAAAAGAAATCCATTCTCCAGCAACTGATCTCTGTTCATCAGATACAATGCTTTATGGTAATCAAAATTGTTGGCGTATTTTTTATGATGAATAACATCCTTGAATGAATAGATCGCACCGAACAAACGGTCCAGATCGAAATCGCGCGGAATAAAAACCTTGGAGATACTGCGGCATCCGAGTCCGTAGTAATCAAAAATATCGTGACCAAGCGCTTTGAGTTGTTCCTCCGTTTCCAGTCCGGACAACACGGCAACCGAAGTTCTGTTTTTGCGAATGATGTGAGGCCAGGACGAAAAATAATGTTCGAAATAGCGCGACGAATTATCTGAACCTGTTGCGATCACTGCATCAAAATTTTCCAGTTTTCCTTTGGAATACTTCACTTTTCCGGAAAATCTGGGGTCGATATGTTGGATCAGATAATCGGTAAGAAAAGGAATGAGTAAATCATCATCCGACGATAATTTCACCAAGGCAGAATTTCCGCTGATCAAAACACTGAGCAGATCATGGAATCCGACCAAAGGAATATTTCCGGCCATGATGAGTGCAACGCATTTGTTTCCACCCGTATTATTCAATTCCGGATAGGCCGATGTCCATTTTTCCAGATTTTTTTGCGTGAGCAATCCTGACCAATCACCGAGTGCTTTGCGAACCTTTTCTTCACTAAACCAACCATTATGGTGATGAACTTGGTGGATGAGAGCAGTAAATGCCTCAAAATCGGACTTGCTCACACCATGCTCATACCCTTGCCATTCCTTGGCTTCAGCGAAGTCGGACAGGAATTTTCCCAACTGAACAAATGCGGCGATTCGTTGTTTTAAATCCATTATTTGCAACTCAGAAATGATGGTATTTCTATATTTGCAAAACTAAAACAAAACAAAACACAACCGACATGGCCATCATGATCACAGACGAATGCATCAATTGCGGTGCATGCGAACCTGAATGTCCGAACAACGCGATATACGAAGGCGGAGCAGAATGGAAATTTGCAGACGGTACCTCATTAAAGGGAATGGTGACCAAACCCGGCGGTGGAGCTGTTAGTGCTGACGACAATCACGCTCCCAAAAACATGGATGTTTACTATATCGTAACTGATAAATGCACCGAATGTGTTGGTTTTCATGACGAACCACAATGCGCAGCGGTTTGTCCTGTAGACTGTTGCGTTGATGATCCTGAGCATCGCGAATCGAAAGAGCAGCTTCTGGCGAAAAAAGACTTTATGCACCTTTAACAGAGGTAACCTTATTGGAAAAACACCGTTATGAGACGGTGTTTTTTCTTTTCCGGAAATCTGGAAAGCGGCACGAAATTCGCAGTAAACAAGCTATGAAAAGAATTCTGATAGTTCTCTTTTTGATCTCAGGCCTCCCCTCGCTGCATGCACAGTACGAGTTGGAGCAAATGCGGTTTCAGGAAGATTCGCTAAGGTATTGTCTGGACAAACTCCGCAGTTCGCAGAAAGATGCAGACCGTAAGATCTGGAACAAGAAGTTCAAACTAATGCTGGAAGAAACGCTTGATATGAAAGGCGCATTCGAATATCCCTTTGATTCGCTGAAATCCATTGCACGTATTTATTCGCCCGATAAAGTATTCCGCCTGTTCAACTGGAACGTTGAAAACGATAACGGAACCTTTACCTATTATGGATTTGTAATGGTTCCGGGGAATAAAACCAGCTTGTTTGAACTTATCGATCAAACACCTGTCATTCACGATCCGGAGGACAAAACCCTCGACAATAAAAAATGGTTAGGCGCATTGTACTACGACATCATATTATCCGGAACAACGGCGCGAAAGGAATACACCTTGCTCGGTTGGGACGGATACAGCAGAATGAGTCAGCGCAAGATCATTGATGTGATGATTATTCAAGCTGACAAAATTCAGTTTGGTGCTCCAATATTTATGGCGGGACCAAAAGGCGGTTGGAAAAAACGAGTGGTATTTGAGTTCAGCAGCAAGGCAAAAATGACCATGAAATATTCGGTTAAAGACCAGATGATCATATTCGATCACCTCATACCTGAGTCGGACATGGCAGAAGGAATTAGGGAATTTTATGTTCCGGATGGATCGTATGATGGTTATGCCTTGGTGAATGAACGCTGGGAATACCGCTCAGATGTTGATGCCCGAAGGCCGAAGGATAAAAAAGACCGGTTTTGGAACGATCCGAAAAAAACGGGAAATAATTAACGATTATTACAATCAGGAGGGCATTCCCCTCCTTTTTCATTTTTTTATGAGGCGGAATATTTCCAATTTTGTGTCAGCTATCAACCAAAGCTTCCGAACATGAAAAAAGTCCACAACTTTAGCGCAGGCCCGGGTATCCTACCTGCAGAGGTGATGAAGCAGGCATCCGAAGCCTGTATCAATTTTAACGATCTCAATCTTTCATTGCTGGAGATTTCTCACCGCAGTAAAGATTTTGAAGCGGTAATGGACGAAGCACGAAATACCATTCGCGAATTATTCGGTGTTAATGAAGATTATTCTGTGCTCTACCTCGGTGGCGGTGCAAGTCTTCAGTTCGGTATGATTCCCTACAACCTTCTCCGCAGCAACGGAAAAGCAGCTTACCTCAATACCGGTGTATGGGCAACTAAAGCCATTAAAGAAGCAAAAATGTTAGGCGATACTGTTGTTGTAGCTTCTTCCGAAGACAAAAACTTCAACTACATTCCGAAGAACTACAACATTCCTGCCGACGCAGATTATTTTCACTTAACCTCCAACAATACCATTTACGGAACACAAATCAAACAATTCCCCAACAGTCCTGTACCAATGGTTTGCGATATGTCTTCCGATATTTTCTCACGTACAGTGGATGGAAACAAATTCGGAATGATCTATGCCGGAGCGCAAAAAAACATGGGTCCTGCCGGAACCACCATGGTGATGATTCACAAAGATCTGGTTGGGAAAAGCGATCGCAAGAAATTAAGCATGATGGATTATGCTGTACATATCAAAGGCGAATCCATGTACAATACTCCTCCTGTATTTCCTATATATGTTACGCTCCTTACTCTGCGCTGGTTAAAGAAAAACGGTGGTGTGCAGTGGATAGAAAAAGTGAATCAGGAAAAAGCGGATTTACTTTACAACGAAATTGACCGCAACAGTTTGTTTTATGGAACAGCAGAGAAAGAAGATCGTTCGACCATGAACATCTGTTTCCTCCTGCACAAAACTGAGCTTGAACCTGAATTCGAAAAACTCTGGAAAGAAGCAAACATCAGCGGAATTCGTGGTCATCGCGATGTTGGTGGCTACAGGGCTTCGACCTACAACGCTATGCCGATTGAAAGTGTAAAAGCGTTGGTTGAAGTGATGCAGGCTTTTGAAAAGAAGTTTGCCTGATCCAAATCCGTTATTTTTTTCGAAAAACCGGTCAATATTGACCGGTTTTTTGCTTTTTTAACGCTGTAATGCCGTGCCGTTGTGTACTTTTGCCCAATGCGCGTTATTGCAGAAATACCTCATCCACAGATTAAAATCACCATTTTCAGCTGGAATGCCAAATACATCATTAAGCTGGAAGCAGGTCCCTATGAACAAACATTTAAAATTGCAGAATCCGATATTGCCGGACTGGAACAGGTTCAGGCATTATTAACTCCCGAATTTATAGACGCATGTATCCAACGCTTTATCGCCATGCGCTCCGATTTTTCAACTAGCTTTAAATCCTTGAATGTATAAACGATGAACTCACAAAAATTATCTCTTACGCTTAACGTAGTACTCCTAATTGCAGTGCTTTACCTTTTCTTTAAAGTTTCTTCCCTGAGCTCCGCTGTTTCCGGACATCACGGCGAAACATCGGTCACCTCCGGAAACAATCCTAAAGATACCGGCGTAAAGGTAAACAGGGTTCATGAAGAAGATGGTCAGCTGGTTATTCGCTACGTCGATATCGATTCACTGAACAGTCAGTACGAATTGTTGAAGGATGCGGAAAAAGAATTCCAGGAATTGAACAAGCAAGCCGAGGCACAATACAAAGGGAAAATTCAGGCTGCACAAAAACGTGCCCAGGAAATTGAAAAGGAATTTCAGTTCATGACCCTCTCCCAGCAGAAAGCTGCACAGGAAGAAATGGCCCGTATGGAAAAAGACATCCAGATGTCGGAGCAACGCATTTTTGGTCCGGTGCAGGATAAATTCACCGTTCGTAAAAATGAAATTGACCGCACGGTAAAAAACTACCTGCGCGAATATTGCGTGAAGAACAACATCGATTTTATTCTGGGTCAGATGAGTGCCGTAAACTTCCTGATGTATTCCAATCCATCCATGGATATCACCGAAGAGATCATTACCGGACTCAATGCCGAATACGCAGAAAGCAAAAAATAAATCATGCGTGCCGGAGAAGAAAAACTGAAAAAAAACATAGCCGAATACATCTTGTACATCTGGCAAATGGAGGACCTCGTCCGTTCTTTTCAGTTTGATGCAAACGTTATTCGTCAAAGCATTTTATCGCCACAGATCGAAGACGAAAAAGAGCTTGAACTGGAAATGGAATGGTTCAATGAGCTCATTCGCAAAATGAAGAATCAGCAATTGGTTCAAAAAGGTCACCTCAACGAACTCAACGAGATCATACAGGAATTGTTCTACCTGCACAACACCCTGCTTAACATTGCAAAAGATCCGGCCTATGTAGCATTGAACGATGCTGCGGCCGAAGCCATGGAGGAATTCCGTTTCAAAAGCAAACTCAATGATATGAATACCGTTGAACTTTGTTTGAACGGACTTTACCTGAAACTTTTAATGCGTCTGAGCAAACAGGAAATCACCTCCGCAACGGAGACTGCATTCGATTCGTTCAGGAAACTGATTGCGTACCTCACCATTCAGTACCACAAAATGAAAAATGGTGATCTGCAGTTCAATTACAATCTGAACTGAACTCAAAAATAAAAAGGCAGTAATTCAAATTTTCCCTGCTCGAGCACAAGAGCCGGAAAAGGAATCTTTATCCAGTTCAGTGATCGCAATACAATCTTCTGCCATTTCTTTTTTGCGGGAATTCGACTGCAGTCAATATCCAGTGAGAAATAATATTGCCGGGTTCTTTCTTTAAATGGTAACAATTCGCCGGCTTTGTTGCGTTCCGGATTCTTAGTTCCTCCCAGCATTCCATTGGCACCATACCCAAATGCAATGTTCAACCATTTCGGTATATAGCTTTTTTGCAGTCCGAATGTTGAAGCCAGGTTGAAGGATAACCAATACGTCTGACCATTATAATCTTTCAAAATGCGGGAAGGAAAAGTGGAGCCCAGCAATTCCGGACGATAAGCTGCAAGGTGTGTGGTATGCGCCGAGAATTTGGGAATGATCCGCTGCTCACTCCACAAATATTCCTGTAAAAGATACGATCCGCAACCCAGCACGTTGGCTCCCATATCCGACCAGGAAAATCCCCAGTCGCGGGAAATTCCGTCAAACATTTCCAGCGAACTGAGAAAAAAAAGACTTTGCGCCGATCCGATCAAGGCAGCTTTTCTCGGACTCATTTTCGCATAACGATAAAAGCGATCGGAATAGGAAGCGATCAGATATCCCGTTACAAAATGCCCTGCCTTATCCATTTGTAACCACTCATCGGCATCATCAAACGAATGCAATTTCACCAGCGGCTGATCTTTATACCACACAAAATACAAGGCGGTCATTGCAGAAACATAGCTAACTCCTTCCGCAATGAGAACTGTACGCAATCGTTGTTGATGGATGGAGAGCGAATCTGCATTTGGTTCTTCTATTGAGGTATAAACAGCAGGAGTTCCGAAAGAAACCGTACTGCTGAAAATCAGAAAGACAGCAGCGAAGGCAGCAGGTACAAAATGTTGGCTTCTGAAATTAACCCACCAAAGCATTGGCCTTGGGATATTTATAATTGGTACTGAGTGCTTTTTTCCCAAAGAGGTAGGCCAATGTGAGTGCACCGATCTTTCCGGTAAACATGGATAAAGTGATAATGATTTTTCCTGCAACCGTTAAAGAAGAAGTTACACCGGTTGATAATCCTACCGTTCCAAATGCAGATACTTGTTCAAAAATGACATCCAGTTCGGTGTGTTGTCCGTAATAGATTGCATCCTGTTCGGTAACCATCAACATAAGAATGGCAATAAGGTTCCATGCGATGAAGAACAATAATATGGTAAATGCTTTCAATACCGTTTCTGAACCGATAGTCCGTTTAAACAATTCGACATTCTTACGTTCGCGCATTGTTGCAACGGTTGATGCCCAAAGAATAGCAAACGTTGAAGTTTTGATACCACCACCCGTTGAATTACTTGATGCTCCAACAAACATGAGAAACATAAAAAAGATCAAGGTGGGAGTGCTCAATGAGCCAATATCAACAGTATTGAATCCAGCAGTACGAGTGGTGACCGATTGAAAAAGAGCAGTAACCACTTTCTCGCCACCGTTCTTATCATTTAGTGTGCGGTAATACTCAAACATATAAAACATCACGAATCCGGCGAGCACCAAAATGATAGAAAAATTCAATGCGATCTTCGTATTGAAATTGATCCTCTTCCAGGGATTGCGCATTCGGTCTCTGACATTTTGTAAAGAGAACAAATCGAATATGGCCATAAATCCGAGAGACCCCAAAAAGATGAGCACCATTAAAACAATATGCAGGAAATAATTATGCCGCACAAACTCATTGAACATTCCATCCTGGAAAATGGAAAATCCAGCATTGTTAAATGCAGAAACCGAATGGAAAACAGATGCAAAAAAACGATCACTTCCGGTAGGGGTTAACGGATTATCATCACCTAAAAAGAAATAAAAAAGCAAGGCTCCCGACAACTCAAAAAACAAACTCCACATCAAAATTTTGCGAAGCATGCGCAATGCACTTTCAATGGTTCCGCGCTTGGCGTAATCGTCCATAAACGAATGGTACTTCACACCAATACCAAATTTCGACATCAATATGATAAAGGCGACAAATCCTACAATGTTCAAGCCACCCACTTTGATCAGCATCAAAATGACCATTTGTCCTTTGAGCGTGAAATACGTGGAAACATCTACAACGGATAATCCGGTTACACAGCTTGCACTGGTAGAAGTAAACAAGGCATCAATAAAGGACATTGAACCTTCCTGCACCGTCATTTCAGGCAACATCAGAAGACCGGTCCCGGAGATGATCAGCAATAAAAAGGTGAGGAGAAACAAAGTTGCAGGATGCAAACGGATAAAGGGCATTATGGTATAGGTTCTTGTAAGTCCAATGAGTACCACAAAAAAGAAATACAGCTGAATAAAAATGGTACTGAATTGTTCAAACGAACTGAAGCCAACACTTTGAAAGAAGGTTTGCAATAGCAGTTTACCTGTGAGAATACTCGACAATCCCTCGATAAAGAGGACAAGCATCATGATGGTTTCTATCCAGTGATCGCGTAAAAATTGGCCGGGCTCAAAATCGTAGAAGAGCCGGATAAAAAAATGCGTGATATAAAATCCGAAAGAACATTTAAGAATAAATGTACTCAGATCTATGGTGGAAGAGTCCTGCGGAAAACCGTAATAGTACACCAGCGTGGCCACTGCGGTGAGGGTGACAATTACATTGAGGTATTTAAGAATAGCAAGTACCCTTTCTTTACTGTCGTAAATAAGGAGATTGATCTTTTCGCGTATCCTCCGGAATATCATGCTTCGTTGTGAAACTCCTGACGGGCTTCGTTGAGCAGTTGTTCTTTATCTATTGGTACTACGCCCACCTTTTCGCAAACCAGTCCACCGGCCAGATTCGATAAACGGGCAATAACGGCAACATCTGCATTCAGCGCCAGACAAAGTGCAGCAACAGCAATTACGGTATCTCCGGCTCCCGACACATCTGCAATATTTCTGATATGAGCAGGGAAACGATGAGCCGTTTCTCTATTCTTTACGAATACACCACGTTCACTTAAAGTGATCAATGAAATGGAATGAGGCAAACGCTGTTCGAGTAGCTGAACGGCATTCCGCAGTGCCGAATCATCATCGCGGTCTATTTCCAGTTTCAATCCTTCACGTAATTCCTTGAGATTGGGTTTAAATAAGGTAACACCCGAATACGAAAAGAAATTCTTTTTCTTCGGGTCAACACAAGTAGGAATATTTTTCTTTCTAGCCAGTTCAATTACCCTTTCAATGAGCGATTCGGTAAGGACGCCCTTGTTGTAATCTTCAAAAATGATGACAGCAGGTTTTTCCTCGTTTATAATTTTTTCAATGCGATCAAAAAATCCGGATTCATCCGCTTTCGAAATATCTGCTGTTTGTTCTTCATCAATGCGCATCATTTGCTGCGAATGCGAAATGACACGTGTTTTAACGGTAGTGATGCGTTGATCTGAGCGAAGCAGACCTGCAGCAGACAGACCTTGTTCGCGGATTAGATCTTCCATCACATTTCCATGACGGTCATTTCCAATCACGGAACAGATAATGGGTTTCGCTCCGAGCGCTGCAATATTCAAGGCCACATTCGCTGCACCTCCAAGGCGATTTTCCTTTCGTGTTACGTTAACAACCGGAACAGGCGCTTCGGGTGAAATACGCTCTACTGCACCCCAGAGGTATGCATCGATCATAACATCGCCGATTACCAATGCCGAAACACCGGAAAATTGCTGAAAGAGATGATCGATTTTTTTCATCAGGATAGTTGCGCCAAGGCCGTTTTAATGCGACGCATCGCTTCTGTAATTACATCTTCGGAAGTAGCGTAGGAAATACGTATACAACGAGGTTCGCCAAATGCTTCGCCGGTTACAACCGCAACCTGTGCATGTTCGAGCAAATACAAACAGAGATCACCTGCCGTTTGCACTTTAAAACCTTCATGCGATTTACCAAAGTAATCAGTTACTTCAGGAAAAATATAAAAAGCTCCTTGCGGAACATTGCATTTCATTCCGGGAATCTCAGCGACAAGACGAAGAATTAGGTCTCGGCGTTTTAAAAATGCTTCACGCATCGGAATAGTGACTTTCGGATCTTCAAGCATGGCTGCCTTTGCTGCTTTTTGCGCAATTGAACAGGTTCCGGAAGTGATTTGTCCCTGCATTTTTGTACAGGCATCAGCAATTTCCTTTGAGGCACCAATAAAACCTATTCGCCAGCCGGTCATCGCAAAACCTTTCGAAACACCATTTACCGTGATCACTCTGTCGCGAATATTTGCAAAGGTGGCTAAACTTTCATGTTTGCTATGAAAATTAATATGCTCATAAATTTCATCGGCAATAACAAACAAACGCGGGTGACGCTCCATCACTGATGCAATTCCTTCCAGTTCTTTTTTCGAATACACCGATCCGGTTGGATTACATGGCGTAGAAAAAATCATCAGTTTGGTTGCCGGAGTAATTGCATTTTCAAGTTGTTCGGCTGTGATTTTAAAATCAGTTTCAATTCCTGCACGAATAAAAACACATTTCCCCTCTGCGAGTTTTACCATCTCTTCGTAAGAAACCCAAAACGGAGTGGGAATGATGACTTCATCACCGGGATCAACCAGACTCATTACCACATTTGCAATACTTTGCTTTGCACCTGTAGAAACAACTATTTGATCCGCAGTATAGTCGATGCCGTTATCACGTTTGAATTTTACAGATATCGCATCACGTAAATCCTGGTATCCATTTACCGGAGTGTACTTTGTAAAGTTTGCATCGAGCGCTGCCTTTGCTGCGTCCTTGATGAATTCAGGTGTAGCAAAATCGGGTTCGCCCAAACTCAGATTAATGATATCGAGCCCCTTGGCAGTGAGCTCCCTGCTTTTCCTGGCCATCGCCAGCGTTGCCGATTCGGTCAGGTTGGTGATCCGTGCGGAGAGTAGATTCATACGTTACAAATATATATGCTTTGCCGACCATAGCGAAGAAAATGAGCGAAAAACAGTAGCTCTATCCGGTCATCACGTACATTTCCCGTTGGTGTAGCTTCTCTCCTCCGGTATTCCGGAATTTTTACTTTTGTTTTGTCAAATCTGATTTATGAAAAAAACCCTTTTCAGCCTGTTTCTTGCCGGTAGCCTTACACATGTTATCGCTCAGCAGCCACAAAAGATCAAATTCACTGAATATGATCTTCCCAACGGACTTCATGTAATTCTGCATGAGGACCACTCAACGCCAATTGTCACCGTTTCAGTACTCTACCATGTAGGTTCAAAAAACGAAGACCCCACTCGCACCGGTTTTGCGCATTTTTTTGAGCATTTGCTGTTTGAAGGATCACAAAACATTGGTCGTGGCGAATACATGAAACTGATTCAGGAAAACGGAGGAGTTTTGAATGCCAATACATCGTTCGACCGTACGTATTATTACCAGATCCTGCCATCCAACCAGATTGAACTGGCTTTATGGATGGAATCGGAACGAATGCTTCACGCAAAAATTGACCCTGAAGGTGTAGAAACTCAGCGTGGTGTGGTAAAGGAAGAGCTGAAACAACGAAACGAAAACCAACCTTATGGTTCAATCCTGAACGAAATTTTTGGTCACGCCTATTCAGTGCATCCTTACCGCTGGACCCCCGGTGGTTCTCCTGAATACATCAATCAGGCGAAACTGGAAGAATTCATGGATTTTTACCGCACATTCTATGTTCCCAACAACGCAACACTTTGCATTGCAGGCGATATTGATCCAAAAAAAGCAAAAGAATTCGTCGCGAAATATTTTGGCGACATTCCAAAAGGAACACGTCCCATTCCACGTCCAAAAGAAGTAGAACCGCGCAAAACGAAAGAAGTACGCGATACGATTTTCGATCCGAACATCCAGTTACCTGCTGTCGTGATGGGATATCATATTCCTGCTCAGGGCACACCGGATTATTATGCGGTTTCCATGTTGGGAAATTTACTTTCCAACGGAAAAAGTTCTCGTCTGTATAAATCGGTGGTCGACGAAAAACAAAAAGCATTATTTGCAGGGACGTTCCCTCTTCCAACCGAAGATCCGGGATTAGCATTGGCTTTTGCCATTGCCAATATGGGAGTAAATGCAGATGACCTAGAAAAAGCAATCGATGAAGTAATTGATGTGGTTCAAAAAGATTTGATCTCGGAAGAAGAATTCCAGAAACTGCGTAACCAGATGGAAAGTGAATTCATCAATTCCTACTCGAGCATGGAAGGAATCGCCGAAAACCTGGCCAACTACCATGTTTATTTTAAAGATGCCAATCTCATCAATACCGAATTGGATCGCTATATGAAGGTAACCCGCGAAGATATTCGTCGCGTTGCCAAAGAATACTTCCGCAAGGACAATAGGGTTGTGTTGTATTACCTTCCCAAGCAACAATAATCATTCAACAGAACGACTATGAAATTTACACGATATATTACACTTGCGGCATTCACTGCCCTGTTCTGCCTCACTGCTCCTGAAAGCAATGCGCAGAGTAAACTCGACCGCAGCATGCGTCCCAAACCCGGACCTGCACCAAAAGTTCAGATTGGAAAAATTGAAAGTTTTCAGTTGGAGAACGGACTAAAAGTATTTGTGGTGGAAAACCATAAACTTCCGAAAGTATCTTACTCACTGATGCTGAATCTTGATCCGATGTCGGAAGGCAACATTAAAGGTTATTCCGAAATGCTGGGTTCTTTACTTGGAACTGCAACTAAAAACAGAACCAAAGATCAGATCAATAAAGAATCCGATTTTATCGGGGCTTCATTGAACACTTCATCAACCGGTATTTATGGTTCTTCTTTGAAGAAGCACAATGAAAAACTGCTCGAATTGATGAGTGATATCCTGCTCAACCCTGTTTTTAATCAGGATGAAATGGACAAAATCAAAACCCAGACCTTATCGGGACTGCAAGCCAGCAAGAACACACCTGAAAGTATGGCTGCCAACGTTTCCGGTTTTTTGAACTACGGAAAAAATCACCCTTACGGAGAAATCACAACGGAAGAAACGGTGAAAAACATTTCGCTGGACGATTGCAAATCGTATTACGAAACCTACTTCAAACCGAATGTAGCCTACCTTGCTATTGTTGGTGATATCACTCCAGACGAAGCGAAAAAACTGGCCGAAAAATATTTTGGAGGATGGAGAAAAGGAAACGTACCACAAAGTCCGGTTCCATCGGTAGTATTCCCAAAATCAACTCAGCTGATTTGTGTTCCCCGTTCAAACTCAGTTCAATCGAGCGTACGCATCACCTACCCGATTGATCTTAAGCAAAGTCATCCCGACGCGCTTAAGGTGAAAGTTCTGAATGAAATTCTGGGTGGTGGTTCTTCAGCACGATTGTTCCGCAATCTCCGCGAGACGTACAACCTTACCTATGGTGCCTATTCAAGCATCAGCACCGATCAGCACATTGGAAACTTCAATGCATTTGCAGAAGTACGAACTGCTGGAACCGATAGCTCCGTGAATGAATTCATGAAAGAAATCATCCGTCTTCGCACAGAAAAAGTGGGGCAGGAAGAACTTCAGGGTGTGATCAATGCACTCACCGGTAAATTTGCGATCGGACTCGAAGATCCTGCAACTATTGCACGTTTTGCGATCAATATCGACCGTTATAATTTACCTAAGGATTATTACGAAAATTATCTGGCTAATCTTGCCAAGATCACTGTCGACGATGTTTACGAAGTAGCGCAAAAATACCTTCGTCCGGAAAACGCATGGATCGTTGTAGTAGGTGATCGCGATAAAATGCCTGACCTCATTGCCCGCTGGAAAGAGAAAAACGCATTGACCTTTATGGATCAGTACGGAAATCCCATCATAGAAACGCGTCCCGCTCCTGCCGGATTAACCGCAGAAAAAGTAATTGAGAATTACCTCAACGCCATTGGTGGAACTGCCAACATCAAAAAAATTCAAAGCATGGTTATGCGCATGTCGGGCGAGCTGCAAGGATTTAAACTGGAGATCGTAACCAAAAAACAAAATCCTAAGAAGAAGGGATTGAGCAAATCATCAAGCAGCATTATTCTGAATGGTGCCATGGTTGTGCAAAAAACAGTTTTCGACGGAGCAAAAGGCAAACAAAGCGGAATGGCCGGAGAGAAAATGATTGAAGGTGAAGAACTGGAAAAAATGAAACTGGAAGCACAACCGCATGCTGAATTACGTTATGCTGAACTCGGTTACAAACTGAAACTGATCGGTATTGATAAGATCAACAATAAAGACGCCTATAAAGTTGAGATCACCGATCCTAAAGGTGAAATTGAATTTACCTGGTATGATGTTGAAAGCGGATTAGCCGTAAAAAAAGAAGCTACCCAGGATACACCACAGGGTCCGGTAACTTCTACTACAATGATGAGCGATTACCGTCAAGTAAACGGCGTGAAATTTCCTTATAAGATCTATCAGGAAGTAGGTCCGCAAATCATGGATCTTACCGTTACACTTATTGAAATAAACGGGAAAATCGACCCGAAAGAATTCGAAGTCAAATAAGAGTCATTACCCCAACAATTGGCGATACCTTTCCAGCAATGGGGAGGTATCGTTTTTTTTACGGGCTTCGTCCAACGACTGTTCAATCTTTTTTTGATGGGTTTGTTCATCCATTTGCAGCCAGGTATTCAATCTTTCGGCAAATGCAGCCTTCTCTTTCAACGGTAATGCTTCCACTCCACCGCAATTGGTAAATGGTGTCTGATCGCTTGTTAAAACTGGAGTTCCAGCCATCAGGCTTTCGAGAATGATATGTCCGAAATTCTCTCCGCGGCTAGGCATGAACATGAGGTCCTGTCGCATCAGGATCTCGGTGATTTTTTCAGGAGAAACAGGTCCAAAAAATTTCACTTCACAGGATTCAGGTAATTGTTCCACTATCGATTTACATCGATTAAAATAATCCTCATTGTAGACGGGTCCGTACACCTCAAATCGAACCTTACCCTCTTTCACTTCCCTGAGCATTTCGAGAGCAAACTCCAAGTTTTTCTCAGGAGCAATACGTGCAATATTCACCAATCTCAAAACACCGCTTTCCTTACCTGATTTTCGCGAAAGGGGAATCACTTTTACCGCAGGAAAATTATCGGCGATCTGTACCACCGATTTTTTTCCAATAGCCTCTTTAATGTGTTGCTCTTCCGTTGCATTGGTGGCGTGAAAAATGACATGGGAATACAATCCGCGCAATCGGGCCCATTTGAGAAACAGTTTCTTTTTGAATCCCTTTACGGCAATGGCAGCGGGTGCAAGCATTCCTCTGGAGGCAACAATAACTTTTCTTTTCTTTTCATTACGCAGCAATTCCAATGGAAGAATGGAAAAAATCATGGAGTAAATCCCGTTGATGTACACACAATCGTAATCCACTCCGGAAAGTATGGCCTGAATTCCTTTTTTGCTGCATTGTTCAGGCGACAAATACATGACCTTCTCCGAAAATGGACCATCTACCCAGGTATTGGATTCAACTGTGGGATAAGGC
>JBKBUQ010000059.1:0-15866 GCA_046289975.1 Flavobacteriales bacterium
GTTCGCCGCGGTGGATATCTTCCGGTACAGCAATCACTTTCATGCGTGCAGCTTTGGCGGCAATTACTCCGTTAAAGGAATCTTCAAAAACGAGGCATTCCGTTGGGTAAACGTTAAATCGTTTGGCTGTACTGAGAAAAATGGCTGGATGTGGCTTTCCGTGTTCTTCTTCTTCTGCCGAATGAATGATGCTGAAATACGATCGAATATTTAATTGATCCACCACAGTATGAATAATACTGTAATGAGATCCGGATGCAATCGCAAGCGGAATGTTTTTTTCGTGCAGCGATTGGATTGCCCGTTGTACGCCTGGTAGTGCTTTTCCTTTTTCACGGATGAGCTCGGTAACACGTTGCACTACCTGATTGGCAACATCTTCTTTGCTTCGGTTACTCCACGGAAATTGCCTGTGCCAGTGGTCAACTACTTCTTCGATGCGTAATCCTACGGTTTCAAAACACATCTCATCGCTTAAGGAAATACCCACTGTTGCAAAGACTTCCTTTTCAGCTTCTCTCCAAATCGGTTCACTGTCGATGAGGAGTCCGTCCATATCAAAAATGACCGCCTTTATCATTTGTTGAATGCGCTGAGTTTTCTGGAATATACCAGCGTTGAATTTTGATAAATACACAAAACAGCTGTTCCGGAATCATAATTTTCAGGTAGTGCAATTTTTCCAAACAACACTTCTTTTCCTTCGTTTTCTTTTTGTTTTACCTCTGTCTGTGTTAACAATTGAAACTCTCCTGAACTGCCTCCGCGTATTTCAACCGAATACAAGCCGGGTTGATTACAGCGAAAACTAAATTGAATGGCGTTTTCTTTTTTTCTGCCCAGCACATCCATTACTTCTTTACGGTCGTACATTTTTTCACCCTTAAACCATGGGAGAAGCGAGTAAAAATTAAGCATGCCGCCTATTCCCATTCGTTTTTCTTCTGTCGTAAAAAAGTTTCCTTCTTCATCAAAACAAATGGCTTCGCGCTGACGAAGTCCTCCCATTGAAAACTGCATTAGCTTGCCCTTAAAAAAATCGGCCCCTTTAAAATCGTAAAAAATATAAATGTGCTGGTAGGTGAGGAGTATCATTCGCTTATTCTTATGATCGAATGCTGCGCCTGTTACTGAATGTTCAAGGTATCCGCCTTTACCCAATAACATACTATCCAATAATTCTGCCGTTCGTTCTCCGGGCTGATCGCTCAGGCGGTAGAGTTTGGTGTATCCGGTGTACGGTTTACTGTTGTCTTTGGAAAAGAGATATAAATTGTTATCCATCCAAAACATTGCTTCGCAATCGAAATTGCGGTTGTTCTCTGCCGGAGGAAAATGTTTCTGGTCGCTAAAACTGAATTCAATTTTTTCCGCAATTACTTTGGTTTCGAATGGATTCAGTATATACACGCAGAGATTTTGTCGCTTGTTGATGTTGTTGCCGAAATCGCCAAGAAAATAATTTCCTTTTGAATCACTGCACAGTTCTTCCCAGTCGACATTTTTAGATTGCTCAACTGTTAGTGTGCGCACAAATCCTCCTTTGCGATTCATTTCAATCAGGAGGTTGGGGTGGCTGCTGTCGTTGTGCGATAGCAAATTCATTCCAAATAGAGAAAGTCCGGATGTTTCTGCGAGATTATCGGGGATTCTCCATGAACTGTCGGGAATCATTTCCTGCGAACGTGCCTTAATGCCTGTTGCGATGAAGATTAGAAGAATTATTGGTCTTAAGAATGTCATTCAAGAAAAAATTTCTCAGTATGCTGAATTGATGTTTCAGAAATTATTCCTGCATTGCAAAGACCATGCAAAATTATGTTTTGTTCGCCTTTGGAGATACCTTGATCCTCATTCCATTCAAGTTCATGCAGCCAAAGCTCAACTTGAGCAACATCTAAATGATGTTTTTTCGCAATTTTTTCAGCGATTTGCTGATCATTTCTAAGGCTTCTGCAAACGCTCGCAATAATTTTTCCAATAATCTGCAAATCCTGATAATGGCTTTCACACATATTGATGGAAGCTGCCAGAACAAAGCCGGGCCAGGGTGTAACAACGTCGCCAACGTACTTTAAATCGTGTACCGCTAAAAATGGAGCAGTGGTATATTTCTCCCAAAGAAAGACTTCCGAATTTTTATTTTGAACGGACTTTAATCCTCCTTCAAGATGATTGACAATTTCAAAATTAAGTTCATCCTCATTCCATCCATTTTTGCGGGCATGCACAATGGCCATAAGATGAGATCCTGATCCATTTCTGCTAATTGCGAATGTGCGTCCTCTGAGATCGGAGGGTGATTTGATTTCGCTTTCCTGATGTACATGAACTCCCCAGTGCAAAGGACTTCTTACATGAATCTGTACAATTCGTGCAGAATCGTTATGAAGAATTTCCTGTATAATTCCTTCGGTAAGAAGTACGGCCAGATCAGTGCAGCCATCGCGGAGCATTCGCGTCATTTCACCGGTTCCACCTTTGCTTTCTGTCCATCTGAGATAAATGCCTTCCTGCTCGAACAGTTTATTCTCGATGGCATACCTCCATGGAAAATTAAAATGTTCGTTAACCCCGCAAATGGTGTATGTTCTCAATTTATTATTTTTGACAAAGATACGCAGGATGACATCACCTGCCTTGAAAAACCCAGGCCTTTGGGAAATCGGAGCGTATTTCCATCGCTTTTTTGGCAGCGTCCGATAAATTGTCGCTCTCGTAAACAGCAACATGCACCATTCCACCAAATCGCCCCAATCCCGCAGCAGGCATTCCTTTTGCGCGTGCTTTAGAAACCATACCACCGGCATTGGATTCTTCATTAAAACAACCTACAACAACGTAATATTTTCCCTTTGAATACGATATTGTTGTGGGCTCAAGCTCAGGAATAGGTTCCGGCTCTAGCTCAGGTTCAGGTTCAGGTTCAGGCTTGGGCTCGGGTTCCGGTTTTGGTTCAGGTGCTTTTACAATCTCTTTTTTCGGTCCGAACGTGGTGTTGTACCATGTTATAATTTCTTGTTTAAAAAGAATGCCTGTTGTTGTCCCGCCTCCAAGCAATAGCAAAAGAATAATCAGCCATATCAAACGTTTTTTGCTGCCTGGTTTTTTCTCTTTGGGAGCTTTTGGTGGTTTGGGTTCTTTTTTTGGTTTGTTTTCCTTTTTTTCGGTTGTAATTTTCTTCTTGTCTTCAACTACTTCCTTTGCAACAACTGGCGCTTCCTTTTTTGGAGGAACTACTTCTGTTTTTTTATCAATTACCGGAGTTGCATGAAGAGGATTGTTTTTTACCTCGGGTTTTTCAATTTTTTGTTCAGGTGTAACAGGGACCTCTGTTTTCTTTTCCGGAGTAACTGGCGGGGTTAAAGGTTGGGTGTTGATATTACAATTGAATTCTAATTTTCCTTCTTTGTTTTTTTTGAGAATTCCCATTCCGGTAATCGAAATGTCTTTCCCTGTTTCCAAAGCAGAATTCATTCCTGCAGAAAATACTTCGAGTTTTTTGCCGGCCTCTTCAATCGAGATTCCCTCCTTTTTGGAAATATAGGATGCAAGCAAGCCATCATTAAACTTGAGGTATTCATTGAATACATAGGGTTGAGTGGTACTACCGGTAGTCGAAAAAGCGCCAAGTCCGGGAATGATCACATTCTTGTTGTCGCGCAGTAGTTCACTTAAATATTCTGGTCTCATCACTTGGAATTTTCCTGAATTTAATAAAAAACCGTCAAAATTCTGAAATTCATTGGGTGCATTCTCAACGATTTAATGCATATTCACACAACCGGCACCACTTTATTCGTGGAGCCTGTTTGAATAAAATGAAATTAAGCCGCAATCGAAATTCGTCCTTCATTACAAATAATCATTATTGTGGACCGTTCCTTGATTTGAAAAATCCTAAATGGTTATAATAATAAATGTGGGGTGAAATATTTGGGGTGTTTGCAAAGACCTCTTCATATTTAAATTCTCAAATGAAAAGAAAACAAAAAGCACCCGGGAGGTAGGTCGGGTGCTTTTTTTACGGCTCTTCAGGATTCCAGGAGTTTGAAGAGGACATAAGTAGTGAACGATACTAGTGCCAGCACCATTCCCACATAGAGGTTTGAGCGGTCTTTCATGGCTCTTTATTTTAGGTTCGACATTCAGTGGAGTCGAGATGCATCATCGCTTTAAGGGTTTCTGGTAGTATAACGCAGGAAAGGATAGAAATGTTATGCGCGCCGACTAAAAAATCACTACCATTCAATCAATAGGTACTACAGCTTGACCAAAACCCTTTATTTGATGATGGTCATAAAATGAAAAACCCACCTTTTGGGCGGGTTTTCAATAAAATATCGGGATCAGATTTCTTCGATTGCGACCATTTTAAACGGAACCGAAATAATGGCCTGATAGTCTTCGCCGGCCTCAAGCATATCTTCATCATCCTCTTCGTAATGCCAGTTAATGGTAACTTTTGTTTTACCACCATTGTTCAGGTTTTCAAGTTTCTTGAAAAAATCAAGGATACACTTGGAAGAAGAAGTATTGAAATACTCTAATACAACGTTCACCTGTGTGTCAGATTTGGGATTACCGCCATAATTCTCTACCCAATCAAAAATGGGCTTATAAAATTCAATGGAGTTTTCCGGAATCGAACGACCCTTCAGTTCAAGTACGCCCTGATCGGCATTCAGGTTGACAGTTGGGGTTTTTGGAGTCCCGTCAAGTGTGAAGTTGCTCATAACTACGGTTTTGAATCAATTTGAGCCACGAATATACAAAAGTTCCCAAAACCCTGAAAGAAGAGCTCAATCCAACCTAGGATTTACAATGTTATTGTACATCGACCCGAAGGTGTAGCTGATCCCAAAACTGCACCAATACTGACTGCTGGTAGGTAATTGAATCTGTCGTAACAGCATTTCTTCTTCAGTAGCCCCCTCAAGCGGAAGGTTAATCAGGTTTTTGATCATGGCGTAATAGGCTGATATACTGAGAGAAAATCCTTTAAAAAGACGAAATTGTCCATTTAGGGAAAGACTAAGCCTGCTTAAATTGAAATCGTGGAGAAAGTTCGACCAGGTAACATCACTATTGATCTGCCCCCACTTTTTAATGAATTTGGTGTTGAAGGATAAATTGTGTGAAATCAGAAATTGCTCGTCAAGAAACAGTACAGTTTTTCGGTTGTAATCGCGATACATAGGTTTAATTCCATAGCTGAAATAAAGCATTCGTGTTGAAGATTCATCGTATGGAAAAATGTTGTATTCAACCTCCGGACCGGCGTCTATCGAGTGATCAAGATTTTCATAAAGACTGGAAGAATAGGTTGTGCCTGCACCCAGACTCCAATGATCCGATAGTGACCAAACATGCTGAAAATTACTAAAGTATTGCCGATATAGTCCAATAACCTTTTCGGTTTCGCTGATCTGAAATACATTCCTGGAATAATTCGTGTAAAATTCAAAATTGGTTTTGCCCTCTTTTTTCACACGGTTTGCAGTAACATCTCCATAGAGATTTGTGTTTGAATAATATTTTTCACCGTTCAACCATCCACCTCCGGAAATTTGAAACACCCAATAATTCCATTTATCCTTTACCGTATCGTTGTCCGGTGTAGTTTCATCGAGGTTCAATTCCAGATGAGAAGCCAGAGGGGTACGGAGCATGTAGCGAACCAGTCCTAGCTGAATATATTTATTGAGTAAATCTCTCTGTTCATCTGCAGTACTGTTGGCGGGTAGATTGCAGTGAAATTCATCGTTCATGTTTTCAAATTGCTTCCTTCCGAAAAACTGCAATAGAAATGCAGTTCCCCCTGAGCCGGTTGCTTGTTCGGTAATCAGGATGTGTACATCACATAACAAACGATCGCGTACATAATTTAAATGCGCAACTTTCTGTCGAAGGTTTTCTTCATCGCAGGAAGAACAATCAAGAAAGACGTCTAAATGTCCGTTGGAGGTGCTGTCAGCTTTTTGTGCCGACGCTATTAATTGTGTGGGAAGGATGAGGAGCAGTAAAAGTTGTCGCATTGGTTTGGTTTTGGAATAGCATAGTAACGCAAAAAAAGTGTTTGGTTACAGACTTTAAGTTTATTTAGGATAAGCCATGTTGAATGCCGGATTATGACCAGAGAGTTCCTGAAGATTTGTTAAGAGGGTAGTTCGGTTTGTTCCCCGTTTTCTTTATTGGCTGTTTCAGGAAAGTATTGAGGAAAGGATTTATTTGAAGGGAAAAAGAAACTGCCTTTAAATTGTTGATTCAGTTTATAAAGTAGTACCCAATCAATTATCATGTGTGCAATTGCGGTGGAATAAATTCCAAACTCTTTAAACATCCAACCTAGGGTAAGAATCACAATAGTCATATAAAGCCCATAAACAGATATTCGCCAGTTCCAGGGATTCAGGTAGCCATGGAGAGCAATAAAGAGTATTGAAGTAAGAAGTAGTCCCAAAAAAGGTTGTAATGATGCGCGGAAAAGCAATTCCTCGCCGAATCCTGCACAAAAGGAAATAAAAACAATGAGGAAGTGATTGAGTCGTAACTGTGCGATGGTTGGACCAAATTGATCCAATACTGGTTTCATGAAGGGCATTGAAATAATTTCCCATGCTGCAATTGCTGTTAGTAAGCCAACAAATCCACCCAATAGAATCTGAACGATTAGCGGTGTTTTAAATTGAAATACTGCCAACCAGTTTTTTTCACCAAGCAGCCAAAATAATCCCCATCCGATCAATGGGAAAATGATCAGCGTAAACAAGGCCAATAACAGTATTAATGATCGTGACAAACCGGGATGAAGATACTACTCTTTATGAATGTTTATCGGGTTCGGTAGCAGAGGGTATGAATTGCCTGAGCCATTCTTTCGCCTTCGTTACATCTGAAAAAACTTTGAAAGGTTTGGCTGGACGATAAAATTTCGCGTAAAAATTGGCAAGGATTTTATAGGCAAGGTTGTTTACAAGTACAGCACATGCTGTAAATGGTTGCTTATCTTCAATTTTTCTGCTGAATTCACGTGCTTCCTTTGTAATTGTTACCCGCTCTTCGAACATGAGTAACAATGGCATTTTCTTTTCGCTTGTAACCTCTTTGAATTTGCGATGATGGTTTTTTTTCTCTTCAACCGTAATTTCGGAGTCGCGGAGATAAACCATGTGTATGATATTGTCTTCAACCCAGATTTTGGCTGTATCCGTAAGTTGTTGCGGATTGTTGCAGGAGTATTTCAAGCAGGTGTAGTAATGATGTTTAACAAACATACTTTAATGGAGCAATTAACCAAAAAAATGCTATTCAGCAGTAATTTTATCTTAAAATCTAATCACTTGTTACATAATGAAATCAGGGAAACGGGGTGATAGGCATGTTGTGTTAAAAACGATTACATGATAGAAAACAACCTTTTTGGGTTTCAATTATTTAAGTGAAAAATGTAGAATGGAAGGTTCTGCATTTCATATTTATTTCATCAGTTTATCATTTACTTGAATTATTTTATCAGTTTACCCACACATTACTCATTAAAGCAAATTGCGATCGATCAAATAGATCAACGTAGCCATGGCAGCAGCGCCTAATTCCAACTCTCTTTTGTTAACCGTCTCAAAAACATCGGTTTCTGCATGGTGGTGATCAAAATAACGTTGTGAGTCGGGGATAAATCCGAATAAGACGATGTTGGAGAATTTCTTCTTTAAAGGACCAATATCGGCTCCACTTCCGCCGGGTTCAAAAAAATGGAGATCATAGGAGTTTAGCAATCGGTTAAGCGAACGAAGCCAGGCAATTTGTTGTTCGTTACCTTCAATAGTAAATCCGCGCGGAGCAAATCCTCCCCGATCACTTTCGAGTCCTGCAACATGAATTTCGCCTTTGCGTTCAGCTTCATCTGCATATTTTTTTCCTCCCCGAAGTCCGTTTTCTTCATTCATAAATAAAACGGCCCGCAAGGTATGACGTGGACGTATTCCAAGTGATTTAAATAAGCGTAACACTTCAATGGATTGTACGCATCCTGCACCATCATCGTGTGCGCCTTCTCCAATGTCCCAGCTGTCAAGGTGGCCTCCAATAGTGATGATGCGATCCGGAAATTCGCTGCCTTTAAGTTCTCCAATGACGTTATGCGATAACACATCTGGAAATACTTTACAATCCATTTCAAGAGTAACAGAAACTTTTCTTCCTTGCTTGAGTTCATCTGAAATTTTATCTGCCATTACAGTGGAGACAGCAGCAGCAGGAATTTTCTTTAAAGAATCTTCGTAATGAATACTTCCGGTATGCGGATGATCACCATGTCCATGTGCCATGCTTCGCACAATTACAGCCTTTGCTCCATACTTCGCTGCTTCTGATGCGCCTTGAACGCGTTGATTTACGCAATGACCGTATGCTTTAAATGTTTGAATGAAAGTGGGATCGAAAGGTCGGTTGAAAAAGACAATTTTCCCTTTGATGTTTTCAGTTCCTAATCGTTTCAGTTCTTCAAAATCATTGACTTCAATAACTTCACCTGTAACTGGTCCATTTGTTCCAACAGAACCTCCCAGGGCAGTGATCTTTAATGTGGAACTTACGGGAGTACCATCTTTTAATTTGGGATTTTTGCTTAAAAGCAAGGATCCTTTTTCTTTTCCGCGAACCCATTTGGGTACCATAACGTCCTGAAGCCAAACCTGATCAAATCCTGCCTTTTCCATAGTCTGTTTTCCCCAGACAACCGCTTTTTCTGCTTGTACTGAACCGCTCAAACGATGTCCGACCTGTTTACATAACACCCTTAGGTTTTCGTAACATTCGCCCTGGGTTAGAGCAATATCATAAATGCGGCGAACGGTAATGGAGTCGGATTGGCCTTTGGAAGTGCTGAAATTCAGCAAACAAAGTAAGGAGAAGAGAATTCTTGTTTTCATTTCCGGTTGGTCTGGCTAAATTTACAAAGAATATGATTTGGAAGAGTTTTTGTTTTATTGGTGTAATGTTGTGTCTGAACGCAAATGCCTCCAAACATGCTCCTATAAGCGTAAACAAAAAAGTGGCTGCTGTTGTTGCCGATTCTTTGCAGTTTATTTTTGGTTCCAACAAAAATATTCCGGAGAAATTCAGATTACCATTTTTTTATGCCTTGCAGTTTTATCCTGAGTTGCAATCCTTGCACATTTCAGTGAAGGAGAAGAAAATAAGTACAACAATGGCGGCGAGGCCTTCATCGGGTTCTGTGGTATTTCGTTTCAGAAAAAAGCGACATTATATTGTATTTGTGAATTCAGATACAAAAGGGATAGCTCCCTATTACGATGAATTTTCTTTTAATGCTCAGATTGGTGTTTTCGGTCATGAACTTGCGCACTTTCTGAAATACATTAATCAAGGTGTTTTTTCACTTATCGGAGATGCACTTAATTACCGGAAGGACAGTTTTAAATCACACTATGAATGCTATACTGATAGTATTACCATAGCAAGAGGTTTAGGATGGCAGTGTTATGATTTTTCAACTCAGCTTCACAACAATCAACGAATTGATTCTTCTTACAAATCAAGAAAAGAGGAACTTTATTATACGCCTAGAAAAATTTTTGCTTTAATGAGCGATCTGGGTTACGATATGTAACATTTGGTTATGTATTGTAAACAACATTTAGTTCCATGTTCACCTATAGGATTCAACTGAAGCGCTGTTAATTGTTACCTAAATCTAAACCGTTGATTGAAATGTTAAGGGTAGATGTTTACATTACAAAAATTAGTATGTGTTATATCGTTAGGAGAGGGGCAAATTCAGGTGGAAGAAGGATATTGAAATGACAATTGTCAATAAATTGATCATTTCTGGCGGTGATCATCAATATTAATGGCCTTGAAGGCAGAAAACTTAAAAAGCGAAATAAATGAAGGCCTGAAAATCGGCAGAAACAGCCTGATAGATAAGTACACTTGAAAGTACAACAACGATTACCTGTGCGTAAGATGGTAAGCGTATGAAGCCGTTCATTATTTTTTCTTTGCCTGCTGAAGGTAACCAATGAATAAGGTATGCAGCAATCATTAAAAGGAATACTATTGAATAGGTGGTCATCATCAGGTTCCAGGCACTGTTATTAAAACCTTCATCTGTAAATAATCCAAAATTGTTCCAGATACGATTCATATATAGGTTGGCATTCTCCATGTCTGAAGCTCGGAAAAATACCCTTGTAAACGTAATGAAGTTGAAGGTGAAGAATATTTTCCAGAAATGAATAAGGAAGAAATTCGATTTCTCGTAAGGAGAAATTCGTTTCCAGTATTTGTAGATGACTAATCCCAGCCCGTTTAATCCGCCCCAGATAATGAATTTTAAATTGTTACCATGCCACAGTCCACCCAGGAGCATTGTAATAAGGAGATTGATATCTGTTGTTACGAATTTCCGTACAGAATCTATCAGCATAAGCAGTAATACCAGCACCATAAGAATAAAAGAGAGTGTCCAGAATCCAAAACTGAATTCAATTCCTGCTACAGTGAAGACTACATCAAAATAGTATTCAATTAAACCTGCAATAAATGCAATAATAAGTGGTAGGAATAGCCAGGAAACCCAACTTGCAGTTTTATTACCTCCTAAGGGAATATAGAGATAGTCTTTTAAAAACGATGACAGCGAAATATGCCAGCGTTTCCAGAAGTCTGCAACGTTTATAGCTTTATAAGGCGAGTTGAAATTGGTGTTCAGCTGGAAGCCCAGTAATCTGGATACACCTATGGCAATATCGGTGTACCCGCTAAAATCGCCGTAGATCTGCATCGAATAAGCCCACATGGCAACAACCAATACAAATCCCGGAAAATTATCAGGATTCTGAAAGGCATGATCCACAAAGTTTGCTCCGAGGTAATCTGCAATTACAATTTTCTTAACTAAACCTCGCAGGATTTGCCATAGCGACCAGCCAAAATCGTTTTTTGTAAGGGAAAATGGCTGATACATCTGTGGAATGAAATCCTTCGCGCGTACAATCGGACCAGCAACCAATTGAGGGAAGAAACTGACGAAAAATCCAAAATCAATAATATTCCTTACTGGTTGAAGCTCTTTTCTGTAAATATCGATGGTATAACTCATCGTTTGAAAAGTGTAGAAGGAAATACCTACCGGAAGAATCAATCGGTCTACACACAATACTTCAGATCCCCAAAACGAATTTGTCCAATAGGAAAAGTGATTGAAGAATTCGTAATTGGTATGAAAGAGCTGATTAAAGGAGTCTGTAAAAAAGAATGCGTATTTAAAATAACTCAAAACAAAAAGATTCCCAAACATCGAAAGGAATAAAAGAAACTTTCGTTTACCCGGCCGATCGGATCTGAATAGCGCATTTCCTATGTTATAATCCAGAAGGGTAGAGAAAACAAGAAGAATTAAAAATAATCCGCTTGTTTTAAAATAGAAAAAGCAACTTACCGCAAGCAAAAACCAGGTTCTAAGATTTTGCTTTTTATGAACGAGTGTGAAAACTCCGTAAACAAGTAAAAAGAAAATCCAGAAGTTGGCCTGGGTAAAGGTAATGGGTTCATTATTGATTTTAGAAAAATCGTTCGCCTGTTTACCGAGTTCGGCACAGGTAAATCCGGGGTAAGTAAAAAACAGATCGTAGAACCGTTCCATTATTTTTCGTTACTCAGTTTAATCAGTCTTCGGTATTCAAATTCATTAAGGTATTTTAAAAAGGCTTCAAAAAACAAATCACCTTTTAAATTATAGCCTTCAAGTGTAAAATGGACCCTGTCTTTGTGCATTAAACCTTCTTTGTACCAGGCGTGGGAAGAATTAAATCCTCCCATAATTCCGTAAAAATCCCAAACGCCCATGTTGTATTTTTCTGCTAATGCAAAAATGATCTGCTCCATGCGGGCAACATTCTTGTTGGCATATTTTCTGTAGTAATACGCATCGTTGGGAACCGTAAGTAATATCGCTGCATCCGGATTAACACGTAATATTTTAAGGATCATTTCTTCATAACGCTGATAAAATCCGACAGAATCAAAATCATTGTACAAAACATTTGCATCATTTGTCCCTATAGAGATAATGAACATGTCGGGTTTGCGCGCAGAAAGTTGTTTTTCCCAATCCTGACATCTTTTGTAGCTGTTAAACGATGCTCCGTTTATTCCAATGGAGTTGTAAACGATTCCCGGCTGTTCATTCATCATTTCTACACCATAACAAACAAACGAACCGGTATCAGGGTGTAAGCGTTGAATAACAAACCACGCTGTATCTACTTCCTGGTAAAGGTTGAATTGAGTATATCCTGCAATACTGTCTACTTCGGTGCTTTTAACCAGTCCGGGGTAAGCAAAGTGGACTTTGTACGCAGGATTTGAGTTGTGATAAACGCGAAACTGATCGTGCAGATAACGCATGTTTTCTTTTTCGCGGTAATAAATTTTAATGGATGAAATAGAGTCTTTTGTGCGAATAGAAATACCAAGTAGTCCTAATCGGCTGGTATCTTTTTTCTCTACATTTCTTACTGCTGTCCAATTACCTGTGCCTTCTGCTTTGTAATTGTAAGGATTGTTAGTTTCTGCCAGGCTGAAAGGAAACACCAATCCTCTTGCACCCAATAATCCCGGCCAATAGGAGTTGAGATAGGTTCGCATCTTGTTCGAATAGATGTCGGCCTGGATGTGTGAACCGCCAATGTGATAAATAAACACCTGACCTTTTCTCCTATTTATCACGCTGTCGAACTTGGAATAGAATCGTTCGAAAGCATAAGAATGGCCTGAAGGAAAATCGTATCGGTTTTTTCCATAATGAATGAATGGGTACTGCCTGATCTTCGCGGTATCAATTATTCCCATCAAACTATCATTCAGTAAATCATCGTCCCATTGTGCCTGCAACGGACTGGAAATACAACTCAACAAAAGCAAAATGATTATCCACCCGTTTCTCATGGCTGAACTCCTTTCTGGTATTGTTGGTATTCGTATAAAAAAGCTTCCCAAAATTTCTCAGCAATGATACGCGATCCTGAAGGAGAGAAGTGGGTATAATCTTCCCCTGCAAGTCCTTTTTCTACCCAAGTCAACATTGAATTTTCTCCTCCCATAGCCGAATAAATATCCCAATATCCTGCGCCAGCATTAAAGGCGGCCTGTTTCATATCAGCAATTAAGGTGCCAAGCAAAGGATAGCTCATGTATTCGCCGTCGACTTTTGTTGACATATCCGATGGACCGATAACAATAATAGATGCTCCCGGTCGCAAACGTTTTAATGTGTTGAGGTTACTTTGGAAATAATTAGCGTATTGTTTAGATGCAGCAGCGTCTTTCAGGTAAGGCATTGTGTTTCCGCCAAATTGCATGATGAACATTTCTACGCCTAAATCACTGTACATTCTGCTCATCAGATTTCCTTCGCATTTCCCTAAAAATGTTCCTGAACCTCCTCTCATAGCCACATTGTCAACGGTTACTCCATAATTTCCATCCAGAGAAAAACCGTAAAAGTCCGGACTATCTTTCCCTTTGAAAGTGTATCGTAATTGTTCCGGTGTGTTTTCAAAAAGCAATTCAACTACATGGTAATTCCCATCCGGTAGGAGTGTGTCCTCGTGTATGACTTCACCGTTATTACTTACAATCATTTCAACTCTTGATCTGCAATTGCCATAAAAAAGACGAACGCGATTGAATTTTTTGGAATTGCCATAGGCTTGTTTGTGCATACCGATTTCAATCCAACCTTCAGTGCTTTCTAGTGTGGACAGCAATGAATCGGGTACATATTTTGTAAATCGGGCAAAGGTGCCCATGCTGCCGTATTTTTTATGGGTTATCTCCTTGCTTACCTCCCCGAATACGGTGTGCCGTTTAAAATTAGGGGAAACGGTTTGAACGAACGACATCGTATGATATTGATTGAATGCAGCGATCATACCGGGGCCGTTTCCTCCGAATTTGGCTTGTAAACGTTGCCGGAAGTATCCCGTGATCCGGTCTCCTTCTATTTGCGAATCGCCGTAATGGAGAATGCGCACATTTTTCTTTGCCGCCGATGCCTCTTCCAGTTTCTGAAAAATAGAATGTAAAACCGTGGGGCCCTGAGGTCCGAATTCAATACGTTGTAAGCGCGATGCATCAACAGTTCCTGTTGAGGTATCACTTGGTGCACCAAGCTCAGTGCCTATTTTGTTGTTGTGACGAATAAATGTGTCAACCGGAATGTCTTCCTTCATCGTGGTATCCAATCCGGTTAGGAGATCATCAATTTTTACCCTTTCTTTTTTTCGGGAATGTATGACCTTGTCAAATGTTGGGTACTTAATAACAATTTCATTTCCAATGGGGAAGCCGCCTTCCGGGACAAATAGGGTCATGCTCAGCAATATGCTGAGAACCGCAAAAATGAAAAGGAAAACCCGAAAGGGACTATACGCTTCCAATGAGTTAGAATTCTGGCCTGTAAATCAAAAGTAGAAAGAAGCAGGCAAGAGAAGGGGTGGAGGCGGAAAAGTTTTTGACAAGGACTCTAACACTCAAGCTTTGTCCGGGACAAGCCGTAACTCACAACGTCTGTTTTGCCTATGTTGATCCTCGTCACAGTCTGTGGGTGAGCTGCAACTGTTTACCGGCTTTCGTTTTCCGTAATAAGCTCCTGTGATTCGTGAAGCAGGAATTCCTTTAGCAATTAAATAATCCTTCACACTGTTCATTCGCTTCTCGGTTAACCAATCATTAAACTCATCATCTGCTCTTGAGTCGGCGTGGGCGCTGATTTCAATTTTCAGATGTGGAACTTTACGCATGATTTGTACAACTTTATCAAGTTGTTTTTTGGAAGCATCATCAAGATAACTTGAATTTTTTTCAAAATAGATGAAAGGTATTTTATCAGGTAGTTCCAGCTGAACTTCTTCTGTCTTTATTTCTTTGATGTAACTGAATTCCTGTTTCAATCGTTTGTAAACGAATTTCCCTGTTTTATCATTTTCAAGTACCGCAAGTGATTTTCCATTTCGTGCAAATAATTCAACGATCAGCTTTTTATCATAGTTAGGATCGTTGGGATCAATTTGAAAGATGTATTGATCAGCTACTGCAAGATTTCGCGCTCTGAAATGTCCGTTTTCATCGGTCTTGCCTTTGTAAATTAAATTACCATCATCATCTAAAATGAAAAAACTCATGTCACTTGGCGTGCCATCCAGCGAACGGAAACGGAATTGGCCATTCAGCGATACCGAAAGTTGCGCAAATGTTGCAGAATCCGATTCGATGTCCATCAATGAAAGATCGGATGAACGATCACCAAGTTTCCGGAAAACATAATTTCCGTTTTTATCACGACGGTATTCAGCAATTACATTTTCATGTTTATTGTAAATAAGCATGATGGCATCATCACCCAAGCTATCTGTTCGAATGATGTAATTATCGCCTAAATCAAGTTGGCGGAAACTGAAATTACCTCTGTTATCTGTTTTCGTCGTTCCTTTTACATTCCCATTTTTATCCATCAGGTAAACATTCAAGCCGTCGGGATATTTGTTGGGATCATTTTCAAAAATAAATTGACCGCTTAATTTCCCTTTTGAACTAAACTGAGGATCTTCTTCTTCCAGCATTGTAAGTGTTCCACCCTGAATAGCATCAAGTTTTTTATAAAGAAATTTTCCATTTTGATCCGATCTCAACACGGCAATCGCCTCTCCGTTTTTGTCAAAAATTTCAAGTTTTAAATCTGCTGAAGGCTCTACCAGTTTAATGGAGTAGTTATCGGAGACGGGGAGATTTCTGAATGCAAACTCACCATTTTCGTTTGTTCTTACACGTAATACCAC
>JBKBUQ010000005.1:0-23647 GCA_046289975.1 Flavobacteriales bacterium
AGTTGAAGAGGTAAGACATTGAACGAGGCTTGCGTAGTCTTTCTTTTCATTGGTAAGGGAATCAGAAGTGCTATTCGATAGCTCTGACTCTTGTCCGCACGAGAAGAGTAAAGTCATTGCTGTAATGACAAGTGAAAAGGAAAGGATTCGCATAGGGTATGAGTTAGTTTTTTTTCTTTTTTGAAACGATCGATTTTTCTTCAGCAAGATCTTCGCCAATGAGGTATGCGATCGCTTTCCATTCGGGTACATGATCGCAAATAATACGGGTAGTAGCCAGTATGGGAATAGCAAGGATCATTCCCGTAACACCCCATAATGTTGATCCAAGTAATAAACCAAATAATGTGGCAAGCGGATTAATTTTTGCGCTACCTCCCGTAATAAGCGGGGTAAGCAAATTCCCTTCCAATAGTTGAACGGTGTAATAAAGTGCAATTACAATTATTGGTGTCCAAAAACTTTCGCTTCCGGCCCATGAATAAAATATGCAAATGATTCCGGAACTAATAATTCCCACATAAGGAACAATACTTAAAAGGGCCGCAAGTAAACCAAAGAAAACACCGTGTTTTATTCCTAGAAGTGATAGCCCGCCTGCAATCACTATTCCAACTATTAACATTACTGTTATAATTCCAATAAAGTAATTTTTCATCATCACTTTAATATCATTCATAATGCTATTGCTTTGTTCCTGTTTTCGAACTGCAACCATTAAGAAAAAGCGCCGAATCCCGTCTTTGTATAGCAAAAACATCATCATGTAAAACAGAGACAATACCAGACTTAAGATACCGCCCGCGGTTTTAAAAAGTTGCGAGAATAATTGTTCTTTATTTCCACTTATATCACGCAGGACATTTTTTATATAACCTACTTGGTCATCATGCGTTATTCCACTATAATTCTCAATAATATTCCCCAGATCATCCAGCTTTCTTTCCATGCCAGGCAGAAGTTCCGGTAATTCCTGTCCAATATGTTTTACTTCAGTTGAGAATAAACTAATCAGAAAAGTCAAAAGAGATGCTGTAAGCAATACTGTCCCTGTCATTGCAACAAAACGCGGGAGGCGCCATTGCAATAGTTTTCGGTAAACCGGTAGTAGGATGAGGGAAAGGAGTCCGCCTATGACAAGAGGCTTAAACAGCGATTCAAAATAGATCAATAAAAATCCTCCAATAAGGATAACAATGAGTATTGCGGCGGTATTGATCCATTTTGAATTCATGCTGCAAAATAGGATTTTTACCAGAAATGAAAGCCAAAGTGTTTTTGAAATACTATCTATTTCTAAGAATTGATATTGAAATTTTGAATTGCTTAAGCAAATATTAACATCTCTTTTAAGGCGCTGCTTGAATCAGATTTTTTGGATGGGGAATTCGCACCCGACTGGGTAATCTCTGGAACAAAGACTTTTGCTCTTCTGAAAACCGGCGTAAACCTCCTTTCTTCTCATGCAAATTCCCTATCTTTGCAAGGTGTCGGTACTCTTATCTCTTACAGAAATTTCAAGCCATTGTCCTTTGTATCTTAACTATGCGAAGGGCATTGATGAGGGATCCTTCCTTTATGAATGCGCAGATTTGATTCTGAACCGTTCTCAACTCATCTGTTTCAGGAACAAATTCCGTATTACAGAAGCAGAGTTATTTGTTTTTCAGGATGGTCACTGGGATCCCTTTACGCTGGGCGCTGAAGGAAAGAAGGCTGGCGATATGCAGAGCAAGCCCGGACAATGGTTCCTTCATGGATCGGGGATTGAATACACATTTGGAGAACCGGGAAAATTCAGAGCGATTTTATTGCGAGGTATTGAGCCTGTCGAAGGCAAAGGAGAAAAGACAGAAAATGCCTGGGATACCCGAGAACAGTTACTACGGATGTGTAATGATGATCTTATTCGCAACCTGCGAATGGAGCAGGCTTCATTTGCGAAACGAGACATTCAGTTTTCTGCCAGATTGAATTTGCAACGAAAAATTGATCCTAAGTTTGCGGATTTGCCTTACCGGTTTTCGGCAATTCCAATAGTGAAGTAATAATTAGTTTACAGATAAAATTCAAGATATGCCCGACTTTAAAAAATACTACGAATTACCCGCTTCTCCCGAAGATGTTTACAATGCGTTGACAAACCCCTTTATGATTGAAATCTGGACCGGCGAGAAATCAGAGATGTCGACTGAGCTTGGTAGTGAGTTTTCTTTATGGGATGGAAGCATTGTGGGAAAAAACCTGGAGTTTGAGGCAGGCAAAAAAATAGTTCAGCAATGGTATTTCGGCGAGCAGGAGGAACCATCTATAGTGAGCATCAAATTGCATGACCATAAAAAAGGCACATCATTGGAACTGAAACACACCAATATTCCCGATGATGATTTTAAAGACATTGTTGAAGGTTGGAATGAAAGCTACATGGCCGCGCTTATCGAATTTTTTGAGCATTCGGAAAGTCCGGAATAATGCAGTTTCGTTTTTGTAGTTTGTTGGTAATGGTTTTGTTTTCCTGCTCACTGGAAGCCAAACTTTATGAACTAAAGGGGTTTGGCAGCAACCCCGGAAATTTGCGCGCCTTTCTTCATTCCCCAATAAATTTTTCTGATACTAACGGAGCTCCCCTGGTTGTTGTGTTACACGGTTGCAATCAGAATGCGCATGCGATTTTTGACGAAGCAGGATGGGAGATTTTATCCGATAAATTGGGGGTTTATGTGTTATGCCCGGAGCAAAAATTACTTAACAACGGAATGCGTTGTTTCAATTGGTTTCTTAGCGCGGATAATTCAGCTGATAGGGGAGAGCTTGGATCAATCTTGCAAATGATCAACTATACAATTAGTTTAAAGGGGATAAATAAAAAGAAAATATTTATTTACGGTGTTTCTGCCGGCGGATATATGAGTGTTGCCTGTATGGCCAATCATCCTGAATTATTCCGTTCCGGTGCAATTCTCGCCGGTGGGCCCTATTTTGGTCCGGCTACAATAGCACCGGGTAAAAAACTTTCTGCAAATCAATTGGCACAACGTGTTTTTGATTTGTTTCCCGTGGCTGCACCTATCTTTCCGTCGATGCTGATACTGCACGGAACAAAAGATCCTGTTGTTGATTATTCCAATGCTGAATTACTCTTTGAACAATGGAGCCTCTTGCATGGTTTACCACTTTCCCCACCTTCCGACACCATTGTGGAAAGGGATAACACCTTTTACAGAAAGCAAAACTTTAACAAGGATAGCTTGTTGCTGGTCGAATTGCTGGCGCTAAATGGATTAGGTCATTATCTCCCTGTAGATCCTGGAAATGGTGTTGAGCAAGGAGGAAAGAAGGGTTTATTTGCTAAAGACAAGAATTGGTTCAGCACTTTGTATGTGGTTAGGTTTTTTGGATTATTGC
This sequence comes from Flavobacteriales bacterium, assembly GCA_046289975.1. Lineage (GTDB taxonomy): Bacteria > Bacteroidota > Bacteroidia > Flavobacteriales_D > UBA2798 > UBA2798. Next base: position 3,406 of record JBKBUQ010000005.1, read on the forward strand.
ACTAGGTAATTAGGTTTATTGCAATTCTATGGGAAAGCAATTCATCCCACTTATTTTTGTCGTATCCAACATCCTATTTCTCATTTCTTCGCTTTAGAGCTCCTTTTACAGCCTCTGCTTTACAGGGGTCTTCCGGCCAGGAGTGACGGGGATAGCGGATTTTTAATTCTTTTCTGACTTTATGGTAGAGGTTGTTCCAAAAGCTTGGAAGGTCTTGTGTGATTTGAACGGGTTTATATCCTGGTGATAAAAGATGCATTAATACTTTTGTTTTTCCTTGATTTACTGTTGGTGTTTCGGTCAATCCAAAACATTCCTGAAGACGAACAGCAAGTATTGGAGAACGACCGTCTTCAAAATACTCAAGTGCAATTTCTGATCCGCTCGGAACCTTTATTTTTTTTGGAGCGAGTGAATCGATTTCCTGATGCATATTCCAATCGATACTTTGTGTAATGGCATTGTGTAGATTTATTTTCTTCAGGTCGTTGCCGGTTCTTACCTCCGATAAATATGGCGTCAACCATTTTGAAGTATTCTGAATCAATACGTCAGTGTCAAGGTCCGGGAGTATCATTTTAGGATTCCATTTGCGCAGGGATAACACACGGTATTGTAATTGCAACAGCTCATGACTCCAATCCAGCATTTCTTTTCCAGACCTTTTGATTGCTTCGCAAATTGCATTACTGCGCTGATCGGATGTAACAGCGCTAAGGGGAAGTTCTTTTACGATCAGATCACCGACTTTCCATTCTTTGCGTGCAATAAAGAGTTCTTCCCTGTTATCCCATCGGATGCTTTCATGTTCAGTGGCAATTTTGAGAAGATCATTTTGATCAAATAGTGCCGCAAGAAATATTTTTCCTTCGCCACTTCCGGCATCGAGTGTTGCAACGGCGATCCAGTCGGCATCACTCAGACTATCATTTTTTGGGAGACGAGCCATTCTTCCGTTTCCTAATCGATAACGCCCTTCTTGTTCCGTTTTTCGAGCAATTCTCTCCGGAAATGCTGCTGCAATTAAGGACCCTACAGCGAAGGGATTTATGTGTTCATCTATTGTTTCGGTTTTCAGTAGTTTTCTCCACTGCAGCGAAACGCGTTCGATGCGCTCTAAGGAATGACGATCGGCATCCGTTCGTTCTTTTTTTCGCCATTTGAGGAGCGCTTCAATTCGAAGCAACAGATCCGCACTTTCACTTCTTCGCAAAGGATCTCTTTCTTCCAATAAGGCAGCTACATCACATGCGAGAGCAGGACAGGATTGTTTCTTTCCGGCAAGCAATAAATGCGCAATTCGTGGATGACTGGGTATCTCCAGTATTTTTTTTCCTTCAGGAGTAATTTTTCCCTTGTCATCAAGTGCATTCAGGTTTTTAAGAATGGTTTTTGCCTGTGCAACATTTGCTATTGGAGGAGCGGTAACCCATTTTAACGACTCAATATTATCTTGTCCCCAGCCAGCCAGTTCAAGTGTCAATTGGGCAAGATCTGCATCAAGAATTTCAGGTTTGCGGTGTTCTGCCAATTGCTGATGGGTATGTTTTGCCCACATGCGGTAACAAATTCCCGAAGAGGTTCTTCCTGCGCGTCCTGCGCGTTGTGTGGCGGTGTCCTGACTGATCTTCACCGTTTCAAGTTTGGTGAATCCTGAACGGGTGTCGAAACGAGGACTTCTGGTAAAACCTGAATCAATTACAACCCGAACTCCTTCAATGGTGAGACTGGTCTCTGCAATGGCGGTGGAGAGAATAACTTTTCGTTTCCCGTTTGGATCGGGTAACAATGCATTTTGTTGTTCCAAAAAAGGCATATCTCCATATAGCGTTGCAACGGATAGCGAAGAATTGTTTTTTTCCAAAAGTTCTGCAGCGCGCAATATTTCTCCTGATCCCGGCAGAAATGTAAGGATGTCCCCTTCTGTTTCTGCGCTGGCTTTTTGGATCAATGCCACACAATTCTCTGTAAGCTGAAGTTGGTTATTGGGTTCGTAGTAACGGAATTCTATTGGGAATTGTCGTCCAACACTAATCACTACCGGTACATTGCCAAGTTCACTTGCCAGGGTTTCACAGCCCAATGTTGCGCTCATAATGAGAATGCGTAGATCAGGGCGTAATACTTGTTGTATTTCTCTGCTAAGTGCAAGTGCAAGGTCGGCGTTTAGGTTGCGCTCGTGAAATTCATCAAATAACAGAAGTCCGTATTCTTCCAGCGCATTATCGTTTTGCAACATGCGGGTAAGAATTCCTTCTGTAACAACTTCAATACGGGTATTATGACTTAAATTAGTTTCAAAACGGATACGGTAACCAATAGTCTTTCCTACATGTTCGCCAAGATTATGAGCCAATCGTTGCGCAACAGAGCGAGCAGCGAGTTTACGTGGTTCAAGTATTAGAATTTTCTTGTTGTTTAGCCAGGGTTCATGTAACAACTCAAGGGGAAGCCAAGTACTTTTTCCTGCACCCGGAGGCGCCTGCAATAAGATAATGTTGCGATTATTAAGGAGCGATTTTAGCTCTGGGATAATCTCATAAACAGGCAAAAGCATATTGCAAAGGTAATGCCTTTCGCAAAGTCGTTTTAGAATTACTCTCTAATGAGGCGTTCAAAGGTGGTATTTCCAAAAGAATCCGATATACCGATGAGGTACATTCCGCTTCGCAACTGTTCAAGTGAGATGCGTTGGAACGGGGACTGATTACCGTTAAGAGACTGAACTAGTTTTCCATCAACACTGTAAATACTGATATTTTGGATTTCAAAATCGGCTTCAATAAATAGATCAAGCTCGGCAGGGTTAGGGTATAGTTTAATTTCTGCTTTTTGTGGAGCAATTTCTACTGTTACGGGACCAAAACTTCGACTTTGACCATTCAGGTCAAACTGAATTAGTCTGAAATAGAAAATCCCTGAACCTAATTCTGCGTCCACACAATTGTACTGGCGCACAATGTTGGAAGAACCTGAAGCATTTCGGTTGCAGACATCAACCCAATCAAATCCGTTGGAAGATCGCTGAATGGTAAAATGAGAAGCACCCTGTTCAGATGCAGTACTCCATTCAATTTTTGCTGTATGGTGGTTGAGAGCACGCGCTGTTAAGCTAAGCAGTTCAACAGGGAGAGGATTGTTTGTGTTGGCACCATTCAGAACTCCGGCACCGTTTACACCGGCACCAGGGCTTGCTGCGTTTGTGCAAGGGTTGCTATTGTTGTTGCATCCGCCGGTTCCATTATTCGTGGTTGTGGTAATATTCGTTGTAGGTTGAGCGCCGTTGTAAATGACAACACCTTGTCCACCGCCACCTCCTCCTGAGTGGTAGGTTCCAACAAGAGAACTACCTCCATTTCCCCCGTTCCCAGAGATTGTTAGGGGGCAACTTCCCAAAACATTCCAATTATCTACCCAAAACACAATACTTCCACCACCGCCACCGCCACCACCGCCATCATTTTGTGACCCGGTAGTATTTGAAGCAGATGATCCATTGGCTGTAATTGACACAGATCCACCACAACCTGTGGTAATAGTACCGGCTTTAATTAGAACAATCCCACCCCCATTCCCCCCGGGTGTTGACGCAGAATTATTCTGTTGGCCACCACCACCACCACCACCCATAAAAACCCGGGAGGATGAAATATGACTTGCTAGTGAGATTCCTCCTATGCCCGGCGCAGGATTAGCTGTACATCCTGCTGCTGATCCATTATATCCATTACCTCCATTACCTCCGGCAGTGTAGTTGCCTCCACCCCCACCCCCTGAGTTATGGTGAACACCCCCACCTCCACCATTGAGAATTTTTCCTCTTTGGTTGTTGTAAGTATTTGTTGTGTTTCTGTAAATGCTTTCACCTTTAAAACCCGTATTCGCATCATTCGCACGATAAAGGCTAACGTTTGCAGCTACACATTGGGTCCCACTGCTATTGTTGGAACGAGCTCCTCCTACAAAACCGGCTGCGTTGGCACTAATGCTATGGTTAAGCGTAAGCGTGCCTCCAACCATGAATGCAACTACTCCGCCAATATTTCCATTCCAAGATAAGGCTGCAATGTTTCCGGTAGTTGTGTAATCAGTAGGCGATAGCAAACGAAATGAAATTAGTTGAACACGGCTATTAGAACCGGTATTATAGGTGTTAATTAATGAACTGACAGTGATGGTGGTTGGAGCGCCGGATGAGAAACCTAGTGTACTATTCCCATTTACCGCTGTTATTTCTCGAATTTCATATAACCCCGCACTGGCAATACTTCCAAGATCTCCAAACGTGATTGCGTTCGTGTTGTCGCCTAAAACATCGTCCTGCATTTGCATTACAATAGCATACTCTCCCACTACAAAATTGTGTGCGGTTTGATTTACATTCGCAACGTTTAGGGTTGTTCCTGTAATTCCTGTTATTTGGGCATATGCATTTATGACCTGGGCTTGTGAAGAGGAATACAATAACTGAACACAACAGAAGGCAAGAAGTAGCATTAAATGCATAAAATGTGCTTTTTTCGAAAATAATGTTTTTTTTTAAACCTTATCGTTTTTACTGACAAACGGCGTCTTTTTGACCATTAACCTTATAACGAAACGGATGTATTTCCGCTTAATTCAATTTGCAAGTTAAAAAAGCATTTTCGGTTTTTTTATTGAATAAAGGTAATACTGATGAAACCTTTATATGAAATCATAGATAGGCAAAACGCAATTTCAAGTAAATGGGCGTAAAGTTGAAATTGTTTGAGTACTGTTAAAGGTTTATTTATAGTATTCTGAAGGTAATATTTAATTATAAAGTGAACGGAAAATTATTTTCTGAAAGCCCACAAAAGCATTCCCTCGCCGTAATTTCCGTTATACGAAATGCGGAAAGGGAGGTCTGAATTGTTACCGGACGTTTCGAGTGCTTTTCTCAGCGAGGGCTGATAGCACCAGCTCAAATCATCAATGGTTTTACTATACGTTCCGAACAGCTGAACACGAAGAGTAGAGTCTTCAGAAAAATACTTGTACGGAACACCGGTATCATCCTGAAGTATTTTGTCGGAATCAATTACCAGTTTTCGCATAATGGCAAAGGGTGTGTTCTGTAATACGCAGGAGGCTGATTTCATATAGGCAACGCGTGGGCCAAATCCATTGATGAAATCTGAAAACTCAGTATGATCCTGCAGGTATTTATCGGAGGCATCCAGCTTGAAATAATATGCGTCTCTTTTTTCTGTTTGGTCGGGCGACAAAAATTCAATTTTCGATGCGGTTATTTTACCATCCGGAGCTTTTTCTCCTTCATTAAGCCTTTGCTCTTTCCCATTTTCATCGATCCAAACTTCATAAACACCCAGAATTTTGTGTTCAGTTCGGGCCATCATGTACAGCATCATGTGCACCATTCCGTTAAGATGTGCTTTGGTAAAATCAGAACTCATGTGTGAGGTAACAAAGTATCCGCGACTATTGATGTACTTCATGCTTTGGCGAATCCCGTCGAAATATTTCATCAGTTCATTATCGCTCATAATGCGCATGTCCTTTAAATAACCACGCGGCTCAAGTCCAAGCAACACATAATGATCCGCATTCGGAAAAAATGTATTTCCAAAAAGAAAATCCGGTCCCGATAAGGGGTAAAAACACAAAACAGAATCGCGGGTATCGCCTATATTTTTTTCAGCGCACCATTTTTGCACTGGACGAATCATGCTATCCAGAGTTGTGGTCCAGGATTTATCGGTAAAATCTTTATGTTTCAGATAAAATTCCTTTTGCTGATGCTCTCCAAAATGAATAGAAGCTTCCAGGCCTGCAATGAACCGAGAAGTTTCTGTAAGCAAGGTGTCGTATGCAATTTTTTCCGGCGCTTTCGGAGTTTCAATTACTGAAGAATCCTTGACTAAAGTGTCGTTCTTGTTGCTGGTTTCGTTGCTTTCTGTTCCACAAGAAACAAGTAATACAACTGCAGCACATAAATAAGGGGAAATCAATTTAAGCATGGTCCAAAGATAGATATTGCAGCGTCATTCCTTGTGACGGATAATCGATGATGAGGAACAAATATTCAGCATAGGGAGGTTAATAACCTACTTCTTCTCTTTTTACCCTAACATCTTTACCTTCTTTGCTTCGAACATGTCTGAAAACGTTCTTAGTTATCATAAATTCAAAGCTACTTTCCTTCAGGCTAACTTCAGGCTCATCCATATCCTCATCACTGATGTCTTTTTGATGGATACTGATACTTCCATCTTGTTGAATGGTGGCCTGACGTTCAGTGCTGCCCGATACCGGGGGGTCTCCTCCTGCATCGTTGAGTGACAGACATAAGGTTTCACCGGGCTCGCCTTTATGGACAATCGTAACAAAAACAAAACTGCCACGACTCCACGGACAAGCCTCGTAGGAATGATAGTCCATTCCCCAAACAATCAGCAAGGTTTCGGGATGGAGGCGAACGCGGAACAATTTTTTGGTTCGAGCTTCTTTGATCATACCGATGTCAAGTGATTCTACATAAGCGGAATATTCACCTGCTCTTTTCAACGAATCTATTTTTAGAAAGTAGTCGAATAGATACGCCGGGGTTTCGTTGAGGTTATGTTGTAGTGCTTTTGAAAAGAGCATGCGCGCATCATCACCCGGCAATGAATCGTAATCGTCAAAATGATTTGTAATGGCGGTATCCAACACAAGCGGAAAGGAGGTAATTTCAGTGAATCCTAAGGCAAGACTTCTGAGTTCACCGTTCAAATCGATCAAAGAATCGGCTTGTGTAATAACTGTTGTGCTGTCATTTTCGCTTTTCGCATCAGGTGCGTTTTCGTTCTTTCCTGAGCAGGCAATTAACAGTAAACCGGTATGCAGATAGAGGAATAGTCTTGGGATTATGCGCATAGTAATAATTTGATGCACAAAAATAGGCGTACAATTTGAATAAAGTGATTTTCATTTTTAAGGAATAATGAGCAATTTGCAGTCCTAATTGAACCCCCATGTCAGACGGCCGTATCTCCTCTTCAAAAGCACCCAAACCTGTTGGCTTATACCCCCATGCTCGCCGTGTTGGGAATCTGCTATTTCTCAGCGGTGTTGGTCCGAGGGTGGCCAATAGCAATGCTAACGACAGCACTGTTCCCGGATTGAAACTCGATCACAATGGGAATTTTGAAGAATTTGACTTTGAGGCGCAGGTACATTCAGTTTTTCAAAACGTAAAGGCTGTTCTCGAAGATTCCGGCTCTTCCTGGGATAAGATCGTTGACGTCACTGTTTTTCTTGTCCACATGAAAAGAGACTTCAGAACCTTTAACAGGATTTACGCTGAATATTTCAAAGACAACCTGCCTTGTCGCACAACTGTTGAGATCAATTCTTTACCTACACCCATTGCCATTGAGCTGAAGGTTATCGCAACCATTGATTGATACTGGGCTCACCCAACTGTAAAAGTGGACCCTAAATTGGTCTGCAACTGTTTTTTCTATATGCGATGTTTGTTCCATGAACAGGCATTTATTTTTCTTCTTGTTTCTGCTTTCTTTCGGCACCAGCTTATCGGCTCAGGATTTGAGTTATGAGGATGCTTTACGCGTTACCGCAAAGGTGGAACAAGAGCAGCGTTACGTTGGTGCATTAAGTGAGCACGATCTCCATCAATTGCCGGTAGGAATCATAAAGCAAGTAGGTTCATCACGTTATGTGATTGCAATTGACAGCGCAATTTTTGAATCGGACAAAGCTTATTTTCATGCTTACATGGCGGTTGAGTTTCCCGGAACAGGGAAAGCGATGGCATTTGGTGCAAGACGAGTTCATTTTAATCCGAAAGGAATAGGTGGCGGGACAGATTCGCGACTGATGTTGCTGAGTGATCATAGCATCCCACTTGGTCCAAACAGCAGGCTTGAATTGCAAGGTAACGGAAGCAATTATGTGGAATGGGATTGCAACGGATTTGTGGCCATGCAGCTTGCCGCTGATATGCTTTTTTCACGTGGAATTCTGGAGCCGGTCAACGAACAACAGGAAGAAGTGAAGGGGCATTTTTCGATTCGTGTCGAAGATATCCATGCCCTTGTTGTGGCCATCACACTCGATCCGTTTAAAGTGAAAGGATTGTCCGGATGGACTTTTTCTGTTGAGGATGCTGTTGTTGACTGGAGTTCAACATCCGACGATCCGGATATGCGGTTTCCTCCCGGTTTTGAAGGTGAAAGCGGCTTATGGACCGGCACCTATTTACGCAGGGTAAGTATTGCTCTTCCACCCGAACTTTCACCGGTAAACGGCGAGGCTTCACGAATAGTTGCGCATAATTTACTCATTGATGATTCCGGGCTTAGCGCATGGATACAGGCAGAAAATGCAATTCCGGATTTAAGTATGAGCGGGTGGAAATTTTCAGTGGAGGAGATAGCCTTGCAATTGTTGTACAACGATCCTGTTGGAGGACATCTGCGGGGCACCATCGAATTACCCGTGATGGATTCCGGGCAAGCTCTGGCTTATGAAGCAATGATGCAGTTTAATCCTGTAAATGGAGAATGCAATTATACATTCAGTGCATCACCGCAAGGGGAAATAGCTTTTTCCGTGCTTTCCGCAAAGGCAGAATTATTTCCAACAACGCGCATTTCCGTGTCGCGAACAAACGGACGGTTTCTTCCGGAGGCGTTTTTGAATGGCAAAATTCGTTTTGAAAATGAACGATTGACAACAGCGCAGTTGCTGATTCAGGATGTCCATCTGATCCATACAGCGCCATTTCTAACGGGAGGTCAGATTGCCTATACCGGAAATTCCCAAAACCATGCAGCGAATTATCCGGTCAGTATAGATTCCATTCGCATAGGTTTTTCCAATCAGGCACCTTTCATAGAAATGAAACTGATGATGAATTTGGCGGAATCTCAAAACAACGGTCTTTCCGTTTCAACATTTTTGCGCGTTCATTCCCGTATGCAAGAGGAGAAGTTACATTATGACCGTATTTCATTGGGAGCAGTCAATATTGCCGCACACTCACAGGCTTTTCACCTGAATGGAACAATTCATTTCAGAGAGGATGATCCTGTTTACGGCAATGGTTTTTTTGGATTCATCTCTCTGAGTATTCCGGAAGTATTGGACCCCGGATTTGAAGCGTCGGCATGTTTTGGCAGGACGGACTTTCGGTATTTTGCCATTGATGCAGCAGTTCCCGTAAAAATTCCGATTGCTGCATCAGGAATCGTATTGAACAGATTGATAGGTGGAATTTCAAACAGAATGCAACCACAACGGCAACAAATCGGACAAGTCACCAGTTTGCTTTATGCGAATACTGTTTCAAGTGAAATGTCGCAAACTTATACACCTGATCAAAACGCAGGACTAACATTTCGTGCAGGAGCATCATTGGCATATTTACCCAATGAAGAAACATTCAACGGCGATGCAATGCTGGATATCGGGTTTAACTCCAATGGAGGATTGGATTTTGTGAGGCTTGTTGGTAATGCCTATTTTATGAGCAGTATTCAATCCCGAAGGACTAGTCCTCCTCCCGTGTACGGATCTATGGTGATGGAATATAGTGTTCCTGCAAAAAGTTTTGATGCAAGTATTCAGGCGCAATTGAATGTTCAACAAACAATAACCGGCAACGGCCAATGCCGCATTCATTTCGATCCGCGCACCTGGAGTGTATGTATCGGTCGCCCAACACAACCTGTTGTTGTAAGTATACAACCTTTTGCAAGTGCACAGGCGTATTTTATGGCGGGGGACAATCTCGAACCCATGAGTCCTCCTCCATCGCAAGTTGCATCACTGGTGCAAAGCGGCGGGTTAAACCAGATGCGTGATGTAACAGCGCTATCGCAAGCGCGGGGAATTACCGCAGGAATGCGCTTAACAGGAGGATTGTACAGGGAGTATGGTTGGGAATTTTTTACTGTTTATGGTTCTTTTTCATTTGGGGCCGGATTTGATATGATGTTGATTGATTATGGCCCGATGGCTCATTGTTCAGGTTCCCTTGCTCCAGTGGGAGTAAACGGAAAAATTGCAGAGGGACAACTTTTTGCCTGGATGCAAGGCGGTATTGGAGCAAAGGGCGAAATAGGAAACAAGGAGTTTGATGTGGTTTTTAAAAACGGCTCTATCGCTGCTCTTTTACAAGGAAAGGTGCCACGACCATCCTGGGTCTCCGGTGGAGTGCAGGTGCAGTACCAAATTCTCTCTTTGATTCAGGGACAGTTTCAGTTTGATTTTGAATTGGGACAAACATGTACAGTTATTGTACCATGAGATATAGCAGTATTAGTATGTTTTTTCTGTTTTGCTGCACCCGGTTGTTTGCACAGGATTATATTTTTCTTGGAGAGCAAACAGAAAGGTCGATAGTTTTCCGTTGGGCACCTTCAAATTCGGATGATGTCAGAGCGTTATTATTGAAGGGCACTTTTTTATTTGGCCTTGCTAACGGAAAAGAAGTCTTTTTAAACCGAAACAAAGTTTGGGACGAACAGGACAAGCGGTGGGATTCCCTTGCGGTTAAGGAGGAGCGAATTTTGTTTTTACGCAGGTTTTTATTCGGTGAACAAGGCGATTCTGAATTGAACGAAATGTATTCCGGTTTTGTGCTATTACTCGCCGACACCGATCCTGTTTTTGCAGATGCGCTGGGATTAATTTATGAATTAAAAGACCGACATTTTGAGCGTTATTTACTCAAGGATAAATCAGGCAAAACGCTGGCTGAATTAATCGATGCGCATATTCGACCGAAACAGTTACCTAAACCCGAAATTGCAGATGCCGACTGCAAACAAGGTAAGGTGATACTGAAATGGATTCCGCAGCGGACGTTCTTTTCATCCTGGGAAGTTCAATACAGCAGCAATTCCTCCGATTGGAAGCCTTGTACGTTACAACCTCTCATTCCGTTTTTAGATGGAAATTCCGGCGATTCCTCTATGTATTTTTCCGATTCGCTACGTAGTGCCTCCCGACGGTATTACCGAATCCGTGGAAAAACTCCTTTTGGAAATTTCAGCGAATATTCAGCTTTAATTGCGTTGGATTGTTTCAGTGATGATATTGTTATTCCTGTTCTGGATCTTGCTGAACCATCTGTTGATGAGATCAAACTACAAATCCGTTTTCCATTGGGCGTTGACCGAAAAAAAGTTCATCAAATCGTTCTTGAACGATCAGATCAATATTCCGGCAATTGGGAAAAACTGCGTGAAGTATTCGTGTCCGACAGCATTATTGTTCTGAAACAGAGTAAACGTTATGCCTATTACCGACTTGCGCTGCAACTTTACAATAAACAAGCTGTATTTACGGACCCGGTTCTAGTTACTCTTAAAGAAGATGGTCCGCCTGCAATTCCGGAGGGTCTTTCCGGTAGAATCGATACGCTTGGTTATGTGCGGTTGAACTGGAAAAAAAACACAGAAATTGATCTGCGCGGATACCGGATTTATTCGAGGAATTCTTCGAGCGATGAATGGGTGGAGCGAACACAAGAAGTAAACAGCGATACTTTTTTTGTGTGGAAAAGCACCCGGCAAACACTTGAAAGAAGCTTGGAAGTAGCAATAGCCGCAACTGATTCCTCCTGGAATACTTCAGTTTTGTCGCAAGGAGTTTTGCTGGCTCGTCCCGACCACATCCCTCCGGTAAAACCGGTTTGGAAGGAAATCCGTTACGAAAAGGATTCTGTGTTTTTGCGCTTCGCCTTCGATGATTCGGAACAAACAAGTTTAGTTGTTCTTACAAACGATAGTCTTTCTGAGAAAGTAGTCAAAACGCATTCTCATGTTTTATCCCGAAAATCGTCAATGAAATTTTGGCTAAGGTGTTCTGATTCTTCAGGCAATAGTTCGGTCTCAGATACGATATACCTGATTGCCGATCGGTGTTCTGATGCAAGGATTATTGCGGAGTTATATAAGAACGAAATTGTGCTGAAGTACGATTCCGGATCGGATATCATATACCGAGCTGTAGTATACCGTAAAAGGAATTCGGAACAATGGAAAGCAATGCAAACTGCAGAACGCCCAACGGGAATAATAATCGACCGTGAATTGCAAATGCAGAGCAGGTATTCGTATCGATTAAAAATCACGCTTCATTCCGGACGAAGTTATTGGTCGGATGAAGTAGTGGTTAATTATTAAAGCAAAAAAAATCCCCGCGTTGGCAGGGATTTTTTGATCTGTGACTTATAGTTAAGATCAGATCTTCTCAACGTTTACCGCGATTGGACCTTTACGGCCTTCCTCAATGGTGAAACGGACACGGTCGTTCTGCTGAACATCAGTGCGAAGACCGGTCTTGTGTACGAATGTTTCAGTGTCTGAATCATCGTGCTTGATAAATCCGAAGCCTTTTTCGGAATTGAAGAACTTTACAGTTCCTGTCAGGGTGGTATTCATTGTGTTAGGGATTAAGATTGCTGAGGGATGGATCCGGACTTAGGGGAGAAATGAAGGTGTAGTTTTAAAAATTGCGCCGGATAGTACAAGCGTTTACCAAAGATAAACTTTTTGGATAATTGTCCAACTACCCAAATTATTTTTTCAGAACCTCCAACGCTTTGAGCAAGTCGCTGTCGGTTTTGGCCAAAACCGCAAAATAACCATCAGTATTCCAAACGAGTCGAGCAATTTCTGCCTTGATCTGGTTTTGAATAAGCCTGCGCGAATGTTCTGCCTCGCCCGGGTAGCGACGGAGCCCTTTTTTTTCGGCATAATTGAGCAACTCGCGAAACACCTGCTCTTCTACAGCAAATGATCCTGCAAACATAGAGGCGTCGGTATAACGAAGCAACACCTGTCGGTAGCGCTCAACAAAATCAAAGGCGAATTCGGCAATAACTCTTTGGTAGAGTAAATTGGAATAAAAGTTTGTCCTTCCGGTGGTGTCAATCGGAACAAAAATATCCGGCATGATGCCCCCGCCTCCATAAACGACTTTTCCTTTAGCGGTTGTAAATTTCAGGGAGTCGACGAAGATGGAACTATCGGGAACGAAAAACTCGTTTCGCTCAAAACGCTCTATTTGTTCCATTTCGTAATCAATGCCTTTTCCGTATGGCTTTTGTATAGACCTGCCCGTTGGAGTGTAATAGCGGGCAACAGTGAGGCGAATGGAAGAACCGTCATCAAATGGACTGATCTCTTCCTGAACAAGGCCTTTACCAAAGGAGCGTCTTCCAATAATTATTCCTCTGTCATTATCCTGCAATGCCCCCGCAACAATCTCACTCGCTGAGGCGGAATTGTGGTTGATTAAAACCGCAACTTTTGTTTTCTCAAGGCGACCCTTTTTGGTTGCTTTATACGTGTGTTTCGGGCTGTGTTCACCTTCAGTATAAACGATGAGTTGACCACTTTCAAGGAATTCGTCCGCAATAAGGTTGGCTTCTTTCAAGTAACCTCCTCCGTTGTCTCTAAGGTCGAGAATGAGGCTGGTCATTCCTTTTTTCTGTAGACGATGAACGGCCTGTAAAAAGTCAGAATGTGTTTGTGCACCAAATTGGTTCAGACGGATGTATCCAATTCCATCTTCAACCATAATTGCGGTCTCTACCGTGCTAACCGGAATAGCATCGCGTTCCAGCTCGAAACTGATCAGTTTTTTTTCGCCCTGACGTTTAATTTTCAGTTTCACCTTAGTACCCATTTCGCCGCGCAAACGCTTGAACACATCTTCGGTGGTGATCTCTTTGCGTGCCATGGAGTGACCGTCAACATCAACAATACGATCGAATTTTTTTATTCCGGCACGTTCAGACGGACCATCGGCGATAAGGTGAGTGACTACAAGCGTATCTTTGAAAATCAGGAATTGTATTCCAACTCCGCCAAAGTTTCCGCTTAGTTCTTCGTGTGCTTTTTGGGCATCATCAGGACTCATATAACTCGAATGCGGATCCAATCCAAGCAGAATATCGCGCATTGCATTTTCGGTAAGCGATTCCCGATCCACTTTATCCACGTAACGATCTTCGATGATATTGATGAGTTTGTTCAAGCGGCTAACAGTTTCCTTTTGGGACCCCTTTGGAATAACCACCATTCGCGATCCAAAATACACCCCGGCAGCAAGAGCAAGTGCCAGTAAAAAGGGGACATAAACCAGGGATCTCCGCGCATCGGGCTGTGGAAGTGGTTCAGGTAACAGATGTTTGGAATCTTGCTCGTACATGATGAGGTGCAATTTACTTAATCCAACGATTAAGCAGGAGAATGGTTGAAGAAGAATGATGAGTGGTAGAGAAAACGGATCAAAGTTCGCTTTCGTTAAAATGGACAACATCAATACCGGCACTGCGCAGGAAATCTACTCCGCTTTGGTCTTTATAAGGGTTGATATAAACAAGTCTTCGGATACCCGCCTGAAGAACGAGTTTGCTGCATTCCTTACAAGGCGAAAGAGTCAGGTAAAGTGTTGCTCCTGCCGCACTTTGTGTTGACTTAGCCACCTTTAAAATGGCATTGGCTTCGGCGTGGAGCACATACCAATTGGTTTCTCCGTTTTCATCTTCGCAGGCATTCGGAAAACCTGAGGGAGTGCCGTTATAACCGTCTGAAATGATCATGTTATCGCGTACAATCAGCGCCCCTACTTGTTTGCGGTTGCAATGGGATAGTTTACCCCATTCCATTGCCATTTTCAGGTAGGCACGATCGTAGCGTTGTTGTTTCTGGTTGTCTTTCATTGCCGGGCAAAAATACAAAGCTGTGGGTAAGTACTGCAGAATAAAAAAAGAAAAAGCCCCGTTTTTGGCGGGGCTTTCAATTATTTATTGAAAAGAAATCAATTCTGAAGAACGATTTTTTTAGAAGCGAACATGCTTTCGTTCTGAAGCTTTACGTGGTAAATACCTGCAGAAAGACCGGAAAGATCTACAGTAGATGTAGAGGATCCGTTCATTGTTGCGGTATGTACAACCTGACCTAATTGGTTCACCACTTCAAATTGGAAAAGTCCGCTGATAGCAGTAGCATCAACAGTAATGATTCCGTTGGTAGGGTTGGGGAATACATTCACAAGGTTGGACGCATCTTCCTGTACACTTGCTGCATTGGGATGAACAAAAAGAATAGCAAGGTTTGAAGCCAAAGCATTGGGAGCGTTATCGCACATATACTGTAAACCTGTTGTAGGATCGTTCTGGATACCTACTGTAGCATCACCAAAATTATCTGTGTTGCTGAGTTCCTTGTACTGCATACGGATGTTTCCGCTGCTGTAAAGGATCAACTGCCAGGTATCACCGTCACCGGCGCTGCAACAGGGAACGATATCGTCGAACTGTAATACAAAATAGGTAGAAAACGACTGCATCCAGATATTCCCCTGTGAGCTTGGGTCAAGATCGTTCCACATATGAGCGATAAAACGGTAATCGGTCATTGTATAGCCGGGAGTGCCAGGCATACATTCATTGGTAAGACCTAGGTATACATCTTCAAAATACACGGTTCCGTTGGTTGCAACACTGATTTGTGTGAAGTTGTTGCCGTAGAAGGGGAAAGTGAAACCAAGGGAAACATTGGGCTCATAGTCGTCGTCCTGATTTACATTTGGAACAACAGTACCGCCACCGCCAAGAGCAGGATTTAATTCGATCCAGCTGTAACCTGGACCGCCGGGTTCGTTGGAGTCTTTGAACGTGTAACCAAAGGAATCAGGTCCTCCGGCAGCAGATTGTGCCATAACATTGCCGGCAAAAGCAAGAACAGCAAAAGCAAGTAAAGATTTTTTCATAATAGATGGGGATTTGGATTATTTTGGACAAAGATAGGAATTCAAGATTGCCTGAAAAAATGAATTTTTCAACAAAAGACTGATTAACATCATTTTGCACGACCAGACCATTGTTCAGACAACAATCAATCCGGCTTCGCGGACCAGGTCCATTTCAGATTGGTGCCAGAATAGGAGAAAGTTTTTTCCGGTGCGTATTTCATATTCGTTGCGCACTGTTCCAAATGTTTTCACCGAATAAGGAGTTGTAAATTCATTGATCAGCCATTTTGCATCCTCCACATCCATTGCAATTTGGTGCGATTGATTGCGGGTGTGAATCGAAATACGCGTACGTCCTTTTTTATTTCCTTTTTCAGGTACCGCATCAAGTTGGATTTTTCCACCGATCCAAAGCAATTTGGCGCTTGCCGGGATCTCCTTGAACTCTTCTTTTTCTAGCACCTTTCGGATATAGTCTCGGGCAATTCCGCTTTTTGGGATTTTCTTATCAAACCATTTCTGCAAAGGCAAATCATAACCTGCGCCAAGCATATAATTGTAGAGCGAGATCCGGAGTCCTTCGGCAAAGGCATCATGATCACAGCCTGTCGGATCTACAAACTCAAGATCGTTATTGGCAAATGTTCCTTTTTCCTGCTGCGTAATTTTTATCCCGAATTTTTCAGGATGCATTCCAACCGGACTGTGCGTGGTTAGCGCGAATCGATGCCAGAAACCCGATTGCAATACACCGTTTTCAAACAATTGCCTTACCACCTCTAACGAATCGACGGTTTCCTGTATGGTTTGAGTTGGATAACCGTACATCAGGTAGGCATGAACCATAATCCCGCATTCGGTAAAGTGAGCTGCAACTTTTGTTACTTGTTCTACTGTTACGCCTTTATCAATGAGTTCCAGCAAACGGTCGGATGCCACTTCAAGTCCTCCTGATACTGCAATGCAACCCGAAGCGGCAAGCAGGCGACATAAATCCTTCGTAAAGCTTTTTTCAAAGCGGATGTTTGTCCACCATGTTACATTCAAATTTCTTCTGAGAATTTCCAACGCAAGTTCACGCATCAATGCAGTAGGAGCGGCTTCATCCACAAAATGAAACCCACTTTCTTCGGTTTGAGCGATGAGTGTCTCCATTCGATCCACAATGATTTTCGCAGCGGCGAATTCGTAAATTTTTATGTAATCGAGGGAGACATCACAAAAGGTGCATTTTCCCCAATAGCATCCATGTGCGAGTGTAAGTTTGTTCCATCTCCCATCGCTCCACAGCCTGTGCATGGGATTGGCAATTTCTATTACCGACAGATATTCTTTCAGGCGTAAGCCCGAATAATCCGGCGTGCCTGTTTGAGTCTGTTTGTAATCGGGAATGGAAGTGTGATTGACGTATTCTACTTTGTGATTGCGAAGCAGAAATGTGCGTTTAAGCTCGTTATCTTTTCGTTTTCCGTGAATCAATTCCATTAAACATTCCAGTGGAGCTTCTCCATCATCAAGCGTGATGTAATGGAAATAATTAAACACATGAGGATCGCTGACAGATCGCAATTCCGTGTTCGCGAATCCGCCTCCCATTGCGACTTTCATATGGGGATAATGGTTGCGAATGTGTTGTGCGCAGCGAAAAGCGCTGTATAAATTTCCGGGAAAGGGAACAGTAAATGCAACCAGTGCGGGATTGTTTTCTTTCAGGTAATGGTCAAGAATTTTCAGTGTAATCGTATCAATGAAACCGGGAGCAGCATTCAGGTGTTCATGCAATGCATCAAATGTATTGGCACATCTACCCAGGCGTTCTGCATAGCGGGTAAATCCAAATTCAGGATCGATGCAGGAAACAATCAGATCATTGAGATCTTCTAGATAAAGTGTAGCAAGATGGCGCGCACGATCACATGTCCCCATTTCTCCGAAGGCCCAGTCTAAATTTTCTGTTTGCAGGAAGCGGGATGCCTCAGGTAAATAATTTCTGCTGCAAATGGCATGTGCAAGGGTTGGATCTTTATCCTGCAAAAAGCGAATAACAGCATCAATGGTTCGCAAATACTCCTCTTTCAGGGCGAGTATCCGTTTGCAGTTTTCGTCATCCGGTTTAGCTGATTCTGCAATACGGAAAACATCCTTCAATCCACTTTTCGAGAAGAGGGCAAGGGTGACATCTATGCCCAGATCGGCTTGCTCGGCTTGTATGTTTTTTGTAGCCAGAAAGCCTTTTAAATAAGCTGTAGCTGGGTAGGGTGTATTGAGCTGGGTGAATGGTGGAGTGAGGAGTAAAACCGGAGTGGACATCAATCAGTATTTGATCACTTTTACAGTACTCACGCTTTTGTTTGCATGAATATGAAGAATATATATTCCGGTGGGCAAATCACTTAATACCAAATAGCTTTGATTGTTTGTGTTCCCTGAGTGAAGAATTTTTCCCTGAAAGTCGCACAATTGAACGCTGAGTGCCCGATCGCTTCGGATCCAGATTCCGTCGGAAAAGGGGTTGGGAAACACCTGAACGGGCAGGCTTGTTTCTTCAAGTTCCGATCCCAGAAAACTGATGGGTACTGCCAGTTCTGCGGTGGAAGCAATAGCGAGTTTTGCCATTTTCTCGAAATAAGGAATATTAAAATACTGCACTTTATCGGTAAGGGTATGGTAGTGGGGATTGGCATCAAAAGCCCAGTCCTCAATAACCAGCACCGCTCCGTACTGTTTGTTCCAGAAAGATGCGTGATCGCTGTACGTTGCACCGGGATTGGTAAGGTAAAGATCGAGTCCGATGTTGTACGTATTATTCACGTTATCGATCATCGCAGCGATATTGAGTGAATTGCTGATGGAAGAAGTATGAATCATTGCGGCATTATCACCGTTTCCATCCCAGGCAATGGCATCCATGTTTATCACTCCGCGAATGGAATCACCATCATTTCTAGCCATATTGGCATAGGCGGCACTTCCAATTTTTCCTTGTTCTTCTTCATCCCAAACAGCGTAAACAATAGTGTATTCAAACTGAAACTGCGAGAGTATGCGAACGGCTTCCATTACGGCGGCTACACCACTTCCATCATCATCTGCAGCAGGAGAAATGTTATTGTTGGGCATACTGTCGTAATGGGCGCAGAGAATCACATAAATGTTCGGATAGACGGCACCTGGTTGAATGGCAAGTATGTTTTTTCCTGTGGATGAAAACACCATCGAGTCGATCTGCACATTATACTGACCCAGCTTCTCAATCAGAAAGCGATAGGCAAGCTCATTTCCCGCTTTCAGTTTGTGTCGTGTTTTGATAGTATCGGTTACGCCGTTAATCACTACGCCTTTTTCACCTGAGATTTGTTCGGTATAATGCATCAGGCTGTCAATACGTACACGAACAAGTACAGAATCGATAAGTGGATGTTGCGCCGAAACCTTTATTGAAAAGATCAAACCAAAAACAAGCAACACATTTTTCATAACGGTGATTTGCAATAAATCTAAGCTTTTTTTGCACTATTCCGAAATTACAAGCTGCTGTGTTGTGCAATACTGCTTGCCTAAATCAAAACCATAGCGATAATCATCCTCAAGGTGCACTTTGGATTGGGTGTACAAACCGGCTTTTAATGCAAAATCCGGCGCAATCTGATGAATTGAAATTCCTTTAGGTGGATTTTCAATGAAATCAATGGAACGGTTAAAACGCAAATGATTTTCGGAGAAGGCGTTTCGCAACGATGGATTTTTCAGATAATACAATTCGCCAATACGATCGAACCAGGATTTGTTTTGTCGCTCGAAGGGTGGAGAAGTGCGCACAACAGTAATGCATGTTGCCTCTTGCTCTGCTGCCCACTCAACAGGCAAAGGATCTCCCCATGCGCCATCGATGTAATCGTGTCCGTTGAGGTGTTGTTTGCCTTTGGTGATGAACGGAAGAGAACAGGAAGCAATGACCGCTTCTTCCCAATTGGTAGTAGTGGGATCACAGTAGTGGGGTTGACCGTTTGCCCGATTGGTCATAACAATGACAAATTTTTTACCTATAAGACGCTCAGTAGCCAATGGTTTATCAAAAGGGAAATGCTTATTGGAGATCGCATGAAAAATATCAATATCCATGAGTGGACCGGCACGCAATGCGCGGTTGATGTTTACGAAGCGACCTTTTTCAGAGAGAAAGCAAATGGAGTTGAAGCAATTTTTTTGCTGCCTGGCAATGTAATACGAAGCGGCAATAGCCCCTCCTGATACAGCAGCAATAATATCGAAAGGAAAATATTCTTCTTCCAGAAATGCATCAAGCACCCCCGAACTGAAAGCTGTCCGGAAACCGCCGCCTTGTATGACGAGTGCGTGTTTCATTTTTTGGTGAACGGTGAACGGTGAACGGTGAACGGTGAAAAGTGAAAAGTGAAAAGTGAAAAGTGAAAAGTGAAAAGTGAAAAGTGAAAAGTGAAAAGTGAAAAGTGAAAAGTGAAAA
>JBKBUQ010000005.1:23747-43110 GCA_046289975.1 Flavobacteriales bacterium
AAGTGAAAAGTGAAAAGTGAAAAGTGAAAAGTGAAAAGTGAAAAGTGAAAAGTGAAAAGTGAAAAGTGAAAAGTGAAGGAGATTATTTCAATTTACTAAGTTAATAAATTTTCAAACGATATTTTTTGGTTGAGGAGGTTGAATTCATTTTATGGAGATTGGCGGGAATTGAGTATTTTGGCGCAACGATAAACAAAACATCATGGCAAAGACAAAAATTACGATCAACAACAACGGTTCACTTCGTGTTGAGGGAGAATTTGAAATCGTGGATAAAAACGGTAACGCATACGATTTGGCAGGACGCGAAGTGATTGGACTTTGTCGCTGTGGACATTCCAAAAACAAACCTTTCTGCGATGGTTCGCATAACGGGAATTTTAGTCATGAAGCAGTAGCTTTTGCATTACCGCCTAAAAAGGTATAATCAATTCTTTAGGTGAAAAAGGCTTATTTTTTGTTGATTTTTATCAGCACCCCAAACAATTAGGGTTGTATCTTACTGGGAAGTGTTCATTAATTTTAAATAGGGCAGCAGCTAATTTTTAAAAAGTCCATTGAGCAACTTCAGATAACGAAGATGGACCGTTGCTGGCTGGATATTATTGGATTGTTTATCAATTAGAAAAAAGACCTGGTTTATAAATGTAACAGTTCAATAAGCTGCTTGGCTCATTTCTGCCTTCTCATTTCGAATAGGACTAACAATAGGATTTTATAATTGTTAAGATGAATGTGATAAAAGTCACTGAATAGATCTTTTTATTTTCGTACTTTTACGAACTGAATAGAAACATATATGCCGATTGAAGCAAAAACATATACTCAAAAGCAAGAGTTAATTGCACGTTTTGGGAACGCGCTTGGTCATCCTGTTAGGGTTGCAATTCTTGAGCTGCTTTCTAAACAAAGCTGCTGTTATCATGGCGATATGGCAGAGGAGCTTCCTATTGCTAATAGCACGCTCTCACAGCATCTGAAAGTATTAAAGGAGGCAGGGTTAATTCAAGGAGAAATAACCCCCCCTAAGGTAAAATATTGTATGAATAGAGAAAACTGGTCAATGGCAAAAGGGATGATGATTGGCTTATTTGAATAAAAAAAAATTTAACTACAATGTTCGTCGAATTACGAATTAAAGAACCATAACTATGAAAAAGATTAAAGTTTTAGGTCCGGGATGTGCAAAATGCAAAACTACTTACAATAACGTGGTAGAGGCAATAAAACAATCAGGAGTAGATGCTGAAGTTGAAAAGGTGGAAGACATTGAAGAAATGATGAAGTACAATATTTTGACAACTCCGGTATTGATGATAGACGACGAAATTAAAGTAAAGGGTCGTGTAGCGGATATCAATGAGATTAAACAATTTTTAACTGTAAAATAAAATAATCATGGAAAATCAAACTTTGGTAAATGAAATTTGTCCAACCACTACGCAAGGCTGGATCAAACGAGGAGCGTTATTGGTAGATGTACGCGAAAAGGACGAAGTGGAGCAACTTTCTTATGATGTCCCGAAATACATGAACATTCCGCTTAGTGTTTTTGAAGATCGTTTTAAAGAGATTCCAAAAGACATAGAAGTGGTAGTTGCCTGCAAAGGCGGTGGACGTAGTTTACGTGCTGCCGGTTTTTTGATTAATCATGGTTATGATAAAGAAAAGGTCGTGAACATGCAACATGGAATTATTCGTTGGGTGCAAAAAGGGTTCCCTACCAAAGGAGACACTTCAGAATTTACAAGTAATCCTGCAGGCAGTTCATGCTGCTCTACGCCGACCGAGAAGCCAAAAAAAAATTTGGGCGATTTAGACAGTTCTTGTGATTGTAGTAAACCTGGTTGTTGCTAATTATGTTTGGCTGGACACAATCTTTGGCTGATTGGCTGATCTATTCCGTTTTTGGAATAGATCATGGTTCAAAACTGGGTGATGCGTTGAACTTCTTTGTATTCGACACTATCAAGATTTTTATACTTCTTGCATTGGTAACCTTTTTAATGGGAATAATTAATTCATACATTCCAATTGACAAGGTTCGCCATTTCCTAACAAAACGTAAATGGTATGGATTTGATTATTTCATTGCCTCCTTTTTTGGCACAGTAACTCCATTTTGTTCCTGCTCTTCTGTTCCGCTTTTTATCGGTTTTGTAAAGGGAGGAATTCCTTTAGGAGTTACTTTAGCTTTTTTAATTTCATCTCCATTAGTGGATGCGGTTTCTGTAGCTATGTTCCTAGGAATATTCGGCTGGAAAACCACGATTATTTATGTTGTAAGTGGAATCATTTTATCAATGGTAGCAGGGTATATTTTGGGCAAGATGAAAATGGAGCATCTGCTTACCGATTGGGTAAAAAAATTACTAGAAAATAAACAACAAGAAGATGCCGGTCAAGATGATGAGAAACTTAGTTTCATAAAACGTCTACCTGGAATTATAAAAGAGGCACTTGGAATTGTTAAAGGCGTTGCTTTGTACATAGTTATAGGGATTGCTATTGGTGGAGCAATGCATGGATATATTCCAACAGGTTTTTTTGAAGAATATATGAGTGCTGATAATTTCTTCGCTGTTCCTATTGCAGTTTTAATTGGCGTTCCATTTTATAGTAATGCCGCAGGAGTGCTTCCGGTAATGCAAGTTTTGGTTGCAAAGGGAATTCCTTTAGGAACCGCTATTGCATTTTCAATGGCTGTAATTGGGCTTTCTGTACCTGAAGGATTACTTTTAAAAAAGGTAATGACGACTAAGATGTTATTAATTTTCTTTGGAGTGGTTTCAGCTTGTATTATTTTTTCGGGCTATTTATTCAATTTGATATTATGAAAACCAATTCGGACTTACTTATTGAATTATGGATTGAATCCCGAACACGATTCTCCAACCAGTTATCTTCAATAACGGAAACCGATCTTAAAAAGAAACTTTTACCATCCCAAAACTCAATCGGTTTTTTGATAAGGCATATTGGTGATGTAGAGTTACTTTTTGCTAAAAATGTTTTTGGAGGATCAGAAGTAAAAGTTACAGCGAAAACAGTCATTGAAAAAAAAGATACCGGAGAATGGACGAATCTTGAGGAATTAATGGAATATGTAAATCATTCTTTTCAAATGCTGAAGACAATAGTCGAAAAGCAGACGGATAATGATTGGGGAATGACAATCAACACTAAAGAATTTGGAACAAAAACCAAAGCAGAAGCGTTTGGCAGAATAGTTTCGCACACTGCATATCATGCTGGACAGCTGGCAATCATCAATAAATACGGAACAATTTAATTTTTTAATATGAGAAAAGTACTTTTTTTAGTAGTAGCAATTGCAGCAATGCTATTTACATCATGTTCGAGTTCGGAAAATAGTTTTACAAGCCCACAGGAAACTTTTTCTGCTGAAGAAACAGCCAAATTAACAAAAGAGGACGTCCTTTTAATCGATGTTCGCGATGCAGACGAAATTTCAGAACAAGCTTTTGATGTGAAGAATATTATTAATATTCCGTTGGATAGTCTTGAATCAGAAATGAATCTCATTCCTAAAAACAAACAGGTGATTTTAGTTTGTCGTTCCGGTAAAAGAAGTGGCACCGCATTAGATATACTGAAAGAAAAAGGTTATACCAATATTGCTACAATGGAAGGCGGAATGTTGGCTTGGGAAGAAGCCGGACTGCCTATTGTAAAAGGAGAAGATACTCCCAAAAAATCATGTTGCGCTGACCCAACCAGTGCGAACTGCAATCCGGATGGCACTTGCAAAACTACTGGTGAAAAAGATGATACTTTGAATACTGAAGCCTCTTCAAAGAAGGCTTGTTGCAGCAAGGAAACAAAAGATTCTAAATAAATGATTATGATAAAATACATTCTCATAGCAGCAACTGCAATTACATTGATAGGTTGTGGTGGTAACTCATCAGAATTAGCTGAAACGGTAGATGTAAATAAAAATCATCTTGAAGTTTATTGCTTTCACGGTACACGTCAATGCGAAACTTGCAAAAATATGAAAGCAAATACGCGTGCAACCTTGGACAAATATTTTGCAAAAGAATTAAAAGACAGCACGATTATTTTTTCAATTATAGATATAGACGATGCTGCAAATGCAGCAATTGCTGAAAAGTATGAAGCAACTGGTACTGCGCTTATGGTCAACTGGGTTCGTAATGGAAAAGATTCTATTGTTGACTGGAGCGATTTTGCCTTTGAAAAGGCCAATGATGAAAGTGCTTTTGTACCTGAGCTAAAGTCTAAAATTAACGAGATCATCAAATGAGCGAAACTTTATATCAATGGTTAGGCAGCACCAATTGGCCGGTTATATCTGCCTTGATTTTGGGTATGCTCACGGCAATAAGTCCCTGTCCGTTGGCTACTAACATTACAGCCATTGCTTATATTTCAAAGAATAGTACCTCCAGTAAAAGGAGAGTCTTGATCAGCGGGTTTCTTTATACGCTCGGTCTTGCTTTCACCTATACTGTGATTGCACTTATTATTTTATTTGGCGCAAGTAAATTCCACATTGCAAAATTCTTTCAGGGAAACGGAGAAAAATTCATTGGCCCGATTATGCTTGTTATAGGTTTGGTCATGCTCAATGTTATTAAACTCGATTTTCTTGGGAAATTGAATTTCACTGAACGGTTTGCCACGAAATTTAAAGACAAGGGATATTTAGGATCATTTTTGCTCGGTGTTTTGTTTGCAATGGCCTTTTGTCCATATAGTGGAGCATTGTATTTCGGAGCATTAATTCCTATGAGCATGAAATACAGCGCAGGGTTTTCATATCCGTTAGTTTATGCCTTGGGAGCGGGAACTTTAGTTTTGTTTTTTACGACAATTATCGCTTTTAGCGTCAATCAAATCGGTAAATATTTTAAAGCGATTCAGAAAGCAGAATCCTTAATGCGGATAATTGCCGGACTTTTGTTTGTTTTGACAGGTACTTATTATATTTTGATCTATTTGAAAGTCATTGAATGAGAAAAATATCATACATACTCTGCATTTTTCTTTTCTCTTGCAGCGGAGCGAACAAAATTTCATTTGCTGTAATTGATACAGACTTTTCAAAAGGCAGACTAATAAACCAACAAAAAATTACGCTTGACGACTTCGTCAAATTTCACGGACATTTGTGTGATGGATTAGTGCTCGGTTCATTGGCAATGAAACAAGGCTTGAATGAGCTTTACCCAAACCAACTTATCGATCGAACCAACCTGCGCATTGTCAGTAAGCCATCACCTTGTTTAACTGACGTTGCCATCTATGTTACCGGAGGAAGATTTCAATTTAATACTTTCTATGCTGATAATTTCATTAAGAGCATTTATATCATTCAGCGAATTGATAATGGGAAAGCGGTTTCTGTTTCACTGAATCCTGGAGTTAAACCATCCGCCATAGATAGCCTAGGAAATCTTGCTGTAAAGAAAGAATTGTCGGCATGTGGGTTAGATAGTTTGCGAAAAATGGAAGATGATTTTACCAAGTTCCTTTTGAAATCAAACCCTAATAATCTGTTCACCGTATCGCAAGTAGTTAATTTTATTTGGTCTCCGGTTTTGAAAAATGATTTTCAGAAAACGGATGTACTCAATAAGGACATGATGAATTGTGATAATTAGATGATTATATAGATTAGATAATACACGAAATTGATAGCGGAGTATCTTGAAAAACGCGTAATCGTGTCTCTAACCCAAAAGAAGAGTTTGAATATGTCTATATGCTATCCTCGAAACTCGCGTCAACAGAGGTTTCCAGTGTATACAATGAGAAAAGAATCATTCAAAAAATGATTTTCCCTAAAGGTCTTTCGTACCCTCGAGAAAATGACGAATATCTAACCACAAGACCGAATAGAGTTTTCCAATTAATCGCCCAATTGACAGGGGATTCGGAGAAAAATAAAAGCCGGATAAGCAGTTTTTTTCTTGCTATATCCGGCTCAGTACCCGGGGTCGGACTCGAACCGACATGTCCGTGAAGACAATGGTGTTTGAGACCATCGTGTCTACCATTCCACCACCCGGGCAGGCTTGTCTGACCTAATGTTTTAGGGCAGGGTGATACTTATTTACCATTCCACTCGAAGATCCTGACCGACCAATGAGGCGCTTCAGGACATCCTGGGTGTGGGATTGGGATCGCGAAAATAGTGTTTGTTGCGGTATTGACAAATATTTTCTTTTGGGGTTGTTTGCCAATTCGTTGGTTTTGCGGATATTGCTAAAAAAACAAAACCATGGAAGAAGTACCTGTTGGATATATCATTGCCGGAGTGTTCGGTTTATTGACCCTGATTTCGCTCTTTACTACCGTTCAGCAAGGGCAGATTGGTGTGGTAACCATTTTTGGAAAGTACCGAAGGGTAATGGGCCCCGGACTTAACTTAAAGATTCCATTCATTGAAAAGGTGATGCGCAGGGTAAGCATCCAGAACAGATCCGTCGAGTTGGGATTCCAGGCGGTCACTGTAGATCAGGCGAACGTGAATTTCACTGCAATGTTGCTGTATGCTGTTTTTGATGATAGCGAGGAAAGCATTAAGAAGGTTGCCTTCAAGTTTTTGGATGAACGCAATTTTATGCAGGCTCTGGTTCGCACTGTTGAAGGATCTATTCGCGCATTTGTGGCCAGTAAAAGACAAGCAGAAATTTTGCTTTTACGAAGAGAGATTGTCGAAGAGGTAAAAATTCAGCTCGACCATACTCTCGAAGAGTGGGGATACCATTTGCTTGATCTGCAGATGAACGATATCACCTTCGACAGTGAAGTGATGAACTCCATGGCCAAGGTGGTAGCCTCTGCCAACCTACGTGCTGCTGCTGAGAATGAAGGTCAGGCCTTGCTTATCACCAAAACCAAAGCGGCCGAAGCAGAAGGTAATGCCATCAAGATTGCTGCTGAGGCAGAACGTGAAGCAGCTATCCTCCGTGGTCAGGCCGTGGCTCGTTTCCGTGAAGAGGTCGCCAAAGGTATGTCGGGTGCCGCCAAGGAAATGCAGCAGGCCAACCTCGATTCGAGCTTTATTTTGTTCTCCATGTGGACAGAAGCCATCAAGAACTTCGCCCAGGAAGGCAAGGGGAACCTCATTATCCTTGACGGCTCGGTAGATGGTATGAAAAAGACCCTTACAGAGCTTTCAGCAGCCTCTCGTTTAGGACTCTTTGATCAGCTCGACGGAAAACACAAATAATACCTTCTGATTTAGTCCTGTTTTCCTTGCGGGGTGGCCTATTTTTTCTACATTTGCAGCCCCAATTTGCAGGATATATGTCAACGGGCATTAAATTTTTCGCAGGAAGAGCTACCCAGGATCTGGGTCGCAAGGTTGCTGAGAGTTACGGCGCCAAGCTTGGTGAAGTAGCTGTTTCTACTTTTGCTGATGGCGAATTCCAGCCTTCTTTCGAAGAGACGGTTCGTGGTAAGGATGTGTTTATCGTTCAGAGTACGATTCCCCCAACCGATAACCTGTTCGAATTATTGTTACTTGTCGATGCTGCCCGCCGTGCTTCTGCGCGGAAGGTGGTGGCGGTGATTCCTTACTTCGGTTTCGCCCGGCAGGACCGCAAAGACAAACCCCGTGTTTCCATTGGAGCCAAGCTCGTTGCCAACCTCCTCACTGCAGCCGGGGTGGATCGCATCATGACCATGGATCTCCATGCCGATCAGATTCAGGGATTTTTTGAAGTACCGGTTGATCATTTGTTCGCGAGCACGGTGTTTATTCCCTACGTACAAAATCTCAATTTACCCAACCTCATCATGGCCGCTCCCGATACCGGAGGAACCAAACGCGCCAACGCCTATGCCAAATACCTCAACTGCGATCTTGCCATCTGTTACAAGCAGCGCAAGAAAGCCAATGAGATCGAAAGCATGACGGTGATAGGTGATGTGCAGGGCAAAGACGTGGTGCTCGTGGATGACATCTGCGATACAGCAGGAACACTCACCAAGGCTGCGGATATGATGCTGGAGCGTGGCGCAACATCGGTACGTGCTATTTGCACACATGCCGTTCTTTCCGGCAACGCTTATGAGCGTATCGAAAAATCGGGCATTACCGAGCTGATCGTTACCGACACTATTCCACTGCGTCAGCAATCCCCCAAGATTCGTGTAATTACTGTAGCAAATCTTTTCGGAGATGTGATCAACCGTTTGCAGAATTACGAATCCATCAGTTCACATTTCATTATTCAGTAACCAATTAAACACAAATAAAAATGAAGAAAGTATCATTGAGCGGTTCGCCCCGTGCGAACGTAGGGAAAAAAGATGCTTCCGACCTGCGCAACAAGGGATTGATACCTTGCGTGCTTTATGGCGGTAATGGTCAAACGCATTTCTCTATTAACGAAATCGCTTTAAAGAAAGTAATCTGGAGTCCCGACGTGTACAACGTTGAATTGGATATCGCAGGTAAAAAGACCAACGCTATTGTTAAAGATGTTCAGTTTCACAAAGTATCTGATCGCCTTCAGCATATCGATTTTCTTGAACTGGTTCCCAACAAACCTGTTAAACTGAAACTTCCTGTTCGTCTAACCGGATCACCTGAGGGTGTGAAAAAGGGTGGTAAACTTGTTCAGAATTACCGTAAAATGAATGTAATGGGCGCTCCAGAAAAATTGCCTGAAGCGATTATTGTTGACGTTGAAAAACTTGACATCGGACAAAACATTCGTGTTAAGAACATCAACATCGATGGTCTTCGTTTACTCGAAACAGCCGAATCTGTTGTTGCTGCAGTAGAAACTACCCGTAACGTAGCCACTGAAGCAAAAGATGCCGCTGCTGCGAAAAAATAATAGCAAACAGAAAGCTGCATGAAGTATCTGATCGTAGGATTAGGCAACATCGGCAGCGAGTATGAAGATACACGCCATAACATTGGCTTTTCGGTACTGGACGCCTTCGCAAAGGCGTCCAGTGCTGTTTTTACCAGCGACCGTCTGGCACATGTTGCTGAGGTAAAATTCAAAGGGCGAACACTGGTGCTAATCAAGCCCACCACTTTTATGAATCTCTCCGGAAAGGCAGTCAATTATTGGTTGCAGCACGAGAAGATCAGTCCGGAAAACATGCTTGTTATTACTGATGATCTTGCGCTGCCTTTCGGGAAAATAAGAATTCGTCCTGCAGGAAGTGATGGGGGTCACAACGGATTAAAAGACATTCAGGCCGTATTAGGCCACAACAATTATCCGCGTCTGCGATTTGGCATCGGCGCAGAGTTTGCAAAGGGGAAACAATCGGATTATGTTCTCGGAAAATGGGGTGAAGAAGAAAACAAAACACTAACGCAGCGCATCGAACTGTGTTGCGAGATCATTAAAAGTTTTAGCACCGCAGGATTACAGCGCACGATGAACGATTTTAATAATCGCTGATTAGTGTTTTATCCTGAGAATATTATTCTGCTTCTTCCGTGTCAACAAAATCGTTATCGTTTTTTTCTTTTCCCAGGTAAGTAGGAATATCCAGACCGGCCATGTCAAAAATATCTTTGAGCGGCGGAACAGATTTGTACAAGCCCGAAACGAAGTTTGCAGTTGAACCTTTTCCTTCGCTGTTCTGACCACCGTCCCAAACGGTTACTTTATCAATCTTGATATTTTGAATAGCTTCCGATTGCAATTTCACCAGTTCAGGTAATTTATCGGCAATCATCAACAATGCAGCATTTTTGGAATTGCCCCCGGCTGCATTTACAAGGGCATTCATACCCTCGGCCTGTTTGGTGAGCATTTCGTATACACCACGTGCTTCTGCTTCGAGTTTGGCGTAAATCGCATCTGCTTCCCCTTTGGCGCGCTCACGTATTTTTTCTGCTTCGGCTTGTGCTTCGATGATGGCTTTTTGCTTTGCAATTTCTGCGCTTACAACGATGTTGGCATTTTGTGATGCACGTTCGCGTTCTGCACGGGCTGCTTCTGCATTTCGTTCTGCGTTATAGGCTTCTTCGAGGGCTTTTGCCTGTTGCACTTTTTCAGCGGCGATTGCAATACGCAGAGCTTCTGCTTCACGTTCTCTTCGTGCAGCTTCAGATTGGGCGATCTGAATGCGTGAGGTGTTTTCTCCGGTTACAGCTAATGCATTGGCTTCTGCTGATTTGATACGTGTATCTCTGTCGGCTTCTACTTTACCGATTTGTTCATCACGTTTTGCCTGTGCAATTAAAATTTCTCTGTCTTTAATCGCGCTGGCAATCGATGTGTCTCTATCGCGTTGCGTTTCTGCAATTTGTACGTCGCGTTCCTTTTGCGTTTGCTGCATGCTTACATCACGCTCCCGTTCTGCAATGGCTTTACCAACTTCACCCATTCGCTCTTGCTCAGCAACCGATTTCTTTGCTTCGTTGATGGCTTTTGCTGCGGCTTCTTTACCGAGTGCTTCAATGTATCCGCTCTCGTCTTTGATGTCGGTGATGTTTACGTTGATGAGCTTCAAACCGATTTTTTTCAATTCGGCTTCCACATTCGATGCAACATTGGCAAGAAATTTATCGCGGTTAGAGTTGATCTCTTCGATGTCCATCATGGCAACAACCAGACGCATCTGACCAAGTATAATATCATTGGCAAGTGAATGGATATCGGCACGACCTAATCCAAGCAGACGCTCTGCTGCATTTTCCATGATACCGGGATCAGTGGAGATACCAACCGTAAATTTTGACGGAACATCCACGCGGATATTCTGACGCGAAAGAGCATTGGTCAGATTCACCTCGATCGACATTGGTGTAAGTTCCATGAAGGCGTAATCTTGGAACACAGGCCATATGAATGCTGCACCACCATGAATACATTTTGCAGTACGGTCTCCGTCTTTTCCGCGCCCCACCTTACCATACACAACAAGAATCTGGTCGGATGGACAACGTTTGTAGCGACGAAAAATCGCAGAAATAAGAATGAAGAAGAAGAGAACTGCGACGCCAATGGCAATCAAAACGTATTCTGACATAGTGAAAAAGATTTATGAGTGAAAATATAGACTAAAAATCAAACGGAGCAACAATCAGGACATGTTCGTTGAAAAGTCCTGTAACTTTTACAAGTTTCCCGGTTGGAATATCGTGCTCTGCATCAGTAACCGCACTCAATTCGCGCATGGTGCCTTGCAGCAGAATGGAAATTTTTCCCTGTCCGCCTTTTCCTGCGGGAATAGTTAGGTACACTTCGCCGGTATGTCCGATGGCGTTTACGGTTTTGAGTGTTCCGCTGTGCTTTAATTTAGCCATGGAACGGAACAGCACCATCATAAGAGCTACCATTGCAACACCTGCAATTGTTCCCATGGAGATCGAAAGTGCCGGGTGCAATCCTGCTTTGTGGCAAGCAAGCGCAACCCAACCGAACATGGTGAAAAAGGCAACTACATTTTTCAGTGATAGAAATTGAAAATCGATACCGTCTCCCAGATCTTCTGCATCGCCCATAGCCGATTCAGAATCGGTGTCGCCACCGAAAGCGGTGAAGATGGTTTGCAATACAAAAAACAGCGAGAAGCCCAGGGCAATGGCCCAGAGTGTTTGTTCGAAAGTGGAAATGGAATTCCACCAGGCGGAAAAATTACTCATGAAATTGGTTTAGCAGCAAGTAATACGAAAGGGTTCGTACTAAGTTACAGCAAATGCCCTGCAGGTTTTCAACAGTGAGAAGGAAATCAACGTAGGATCAGGCTCAATGATCAGAGCTTGCTCTTCACTTCTACTTCTTCGTAAGCTTCAATGATGTCGCCTTCGTTAATGTCGTTAAAGCTGTTAATGCTCAATCCGCATTCGTATCCTGCTGTTGCTTCTTTCACATCGTCCTTGAAACGCTTAAGCTGGTTGAGTGTGCCATCGTGAATAACGATACCATCGCGGATAACGCGTACTTTGGATTGACGTGTGATCTTTCCATCCTGCACGTATGAACCTGCAACAGTTCCCACTTTGGTGATACGAAATACCTGACGCACTTCCACTGTTCCAATAATTTTTTCCTGCTTCTCCGGAGAGAGCATTCCTTCCATCGCGTCTTTTACTTCTTCGATGGCTTTGTAAATGATGGAATAGAGGCGAATATCAATTTCTTCCGTTTCGGCAAGACGACGAGCGGATGCTGATGGACGTACCTGGAAACCGATAATAACAGCGTTGGATGCCGATGCAAGCAATACATCACTTTCACTGATAGCACCAACTCCTTTGTGAACGATCTTCACCTGTATACGGTCGGTAGAAAGTTTGAGCAAAGAATCGGCAAGAGCTTCAACAGATCCGTCAACGTCACCTTTAATGATGATGTTAAGTTCCTTAAAGTCGCCTATTGCGAGACGACGACCAATTTCGTCGAGGGTAATATGTTTATGCGTACGCATTCCCTGTTCGCGCAAGAGCTGCTGACGACGGGTTGCAATATTTCTTGCTTCGCGTTCATCATCCATTACATTGAAGAGGTCGCCTGCATTTGGTGCACCGTCTAATCCAAGGATGGAAACCGGAGTAGAGGGACCTGCTTTTGCAATGGCGGTACCGCGTTCGTTGAACATTGCTTTTACACGGCCACTGTAGGATCCCGCAAGCAATACGTTTCCAACTTCGAGTGTACCGGAAGAAACAAGGATTGTGGAAACGTATCCGCGTCCTTTATCCAGCATCGATTCGATTACTGTTCCTTTTGCTCTGCGATTCGGATTTGCTTTTAAATCGAGCAATTCTGCTTCGAGCAATACTTTTTCAAGGAGTTCTTTTACACCTAACCCTTTTTTCGCTGAGATTTCCTGGCTCTGGAATTTTCCACCCCATTCTTCAACGAGGAGGTCCATGTTGGCAAGGTCTTCACGGATTTTATCGGGTTTGGCTTCCGGTTTATCAATTTTGTTGAGCGCAAAAATCATAGGTACACCCGCAGCCTGTGCGTGTGCAATGGCTTCCTTGGTTTGCGGCATCACAGAATCGTCTGCTGCAATAACAATGATGGCGATATCGGTTACCTTGGCTCCACGTGCACGCATGGCGGTAAACGCTTCGTGACCCGGAGTATCGAGGAAGGTAATTTTTTTGCCATTATCGAGCTGCACGGCGTAGGCACCGATGTGCTGAGTAATACCTCCGGCCTCACCGGCAATTACGTTGGCTTTACGGACATAGTCGAGCAAGGAGGTTTTACCATGATCGACGTGACCCATTACGGTTACGATCGGAGAACGTGAAACCAGATCATCCGGATCATCCTGATCGTCTTCATCAATCGATTCCTGAATATCGGCAGTAACAAATTGTACCTGATAACCGAATTCTTCTGCAATGATTGCAATAGTTTCTGCATCGAGACGCTGGTTGATCGATGCAAAAATTCCAAGTGTCATACAGGCAGAAATAATCTGCGTGGGTGAAGCATTCATCATTTTTGCAAGGTCAGATACCGTTACGAATTCGGTAAGCTTCAATACTTTTTCTTCCTCGGCCGCACGAATCATTTCTTCTTCGCGTAACTGAGTACGGATATCTCTTTTTTCGCGGCGAATTTTCGAGGACTTCGATTTTCCTCCCTGGCTGCTTAAGCGGGCAAGGGTTTCTTTGATTTCCTTCTGAATATCTTCTGCGGTGACTTCCGGTTTTGGAGCATTGCGTTCGGGACGTTTTTTCTGATTGTCGCGCTGTGTTTGTTGCTTTGCCGCCTGGTCGATGTTGACCTTTTTAATGCGTTTGCGTTTTTTACGTTCACCTGCTGAAGAAGAACTTTGATTATCGCGGGCAACAGGAAGATCGATTTTACCAACGATTTTTGGTCCGCTCAGTTTGCTGTATTCCGTTTTGTGTGTTTCAATTTCCGGAACAGGAGGTTTTGTTTCCTCTTTTACCGGAATTTCAACGGGGGTTTCAACTATAATAGGTGTTTCAACTACTACAGGAACTTCAGCAAACGGTTCAGGTGTGGGTTCTTCTGTTTTCTTGGCAGTTGTTTTTTTGGCAACCGGTTTTTCAACGGGCTTTTCTACTTCTTTTTCCTTTTCCTTCTCTTTTTTAACCTCAGGTTCCGCTGCCTTTTTGGTTGTCTTCTTTTTACCAACCGTTCCCAGATCAATTTTTCCAATTACAGAAACCTTTACGTCGGATTCCACTTTTGGCTTTACAACTTCCGGTTCGTTTTTAACCGGTACGTTTTTAATCATGATCTCCTCTTCCGGCTCAGCATCCTGATCGCGGGTTGGGCGTTTCACCTCGGTGATGGTAACGGTTTCCCGCTTCTCCTTGGTGCTGCTGGTTACCTTGCGCGATTTTTCCTTCTCCGATTTCTCGGTTTGGTATTCGGCAAGCAACACTCCATAGATCTCATCATCGATCTTGGCATTGGGGTTGTTTTCTACCTTATAGCCTTTCTTGTTCAGAAATTCTACAATGGTCGCCAGTCCCACGTTTAATTCTCGTGCGACTTTCGTCAGGCGTATGGCTTTGGATTCTGACATGCGGTGGTTTCCCGGGTTTTATTATTGTATTCGATATTCTATTGTTCAGCGGGTTCATTCGAATTCTGATTTCAGAATACGAACAACTTCGTTGATGGTTTCTTCTTCGAGATCGGTACGTTTTACCAGATCCTCTACACTAAGGTCAAGGACAGAACGCGCAGTATCGCAACCGATCGACTTGAGCTCGTCAAGGATCCATGCGTCAATTTCGTCAGTGAATTCATCCAGATCAACGTCGTCGATGTCTTCTGCACCTTCGCGGTAAACGTCGATTTCGTAACCTGTAAGTTTGCTGGCCAGTTTAATATTGTGACCGCCTTTACCAATGGCTAGCGACACCTGGTCGGGCTTCAGATAAACCTCTGCACGTTTTGTTTCTTCAACCAGACTTACCGAGGTAATTTTTGCAGGAGAAAGTGCACGGGTAATAAGCAGCTGGTTATTGTTGGTGTAATTGATTACGTCTATGTTTTCGTTGCGCAACTCACGAACGATTCCGTGAATACGTGAACCTTTCATTCCCACGCAGGCACCAACCGGATCGATGCGGTCGTCGTAGCTTTCCACTGCAACTTTTGCACGCTCTCCGGGTTCGCGAACAATTTTTTTGATGGTGATGAGACCATCAAATACCTCCGGAACTTCAAGCTCAAACAAACGCTCAAGGAACACAGGTGATGTACGTGAAAGAATAACAACAGGAGTTCCGTTGCGAAGATCCACTTTGTATACCACTGCACGAATCGAATCTCCTTTTTTGAAGAAGTCGCTTGGAATCTGTTCGCTTTTGGGAAGAATAAGTTCGTTGCCTTCGTCGTCGAGAATAAGAATTTCTTTCTTCCAGATCTGATACACTTCTCCGGTCATGATCTCACCAATGCGCTCTTTGTACTTTTTGTATACGTTGTCTTTTTCGAGTTCAAGGACACGCGAAATAAGGTTCTGACGCAGCGCAAGAATATTACGGCGACCAAAATCGTCGATCTCAACTTTTTCAGATACCTCTTCACCAATTTCAAAGTCGGGCTCAATTTTCACAGCTTCGCTATAAGCGATCTGCGTGCCTTCGTCTTCAAGCTCTTCATCGCGCACAATCTCGCGGTTCATCCAGATTTCAAGGTCGCCCTTTTCAACGTTCAGGATGATGTCGATGTGTTCATCGGTTCCGTATTTCTTTTTCAGCATTCCGCGAAACACGTCCTCAAGGATGCTCATCATAGTCACCCTGTCGATGTTCTTGAACTCTTTGAAATCCTGGAAGGATTCGATCAGATTCAAACCATTCATAGTGGTTGTTTTTATGGGGTCATTTAAAGGTTATCAGCACTTTGGCCTGTTTTATTTCATTCATTCCGACTTCATGCCTGCGCACTACGTCTTGTTTTGATTTCTTTCCTTCCACTTTCTCTCGGCTGCTACTCTCCAGAACAATTCCTTTTTCTGTAGCTTCCTCCAGTTTGCCTTCCAGCTTTCGCCCGTCGTTGAGGTCAACGGTCAGACTTCTTCCCACGTTTTTGAGGTATTGCTCGAACACCCTGAAAGGTTTCTCTAATCCGGGTGAACTCACCGTTAGCTCGAAATCTTCTTTTTCCCGATCCAGTTGATTTTCAATTGCTCTGCTGATCTTGCGGAGTTGTTCAATCGTAACACCGGAGGAACTGTCCAACTCAACAATAATTTTTGCTCCGGGTGCAACCACCAGTTCCACCAAAAAACACTCGGTTCCCTGAAGGACATCATTTACAATCGGACGGATATTGCTTTCGTTGATCATTTCTAAAACCACTTTCAAGGGCCAAAAATCAGGGAAATAAAAGAGGGGACCGCTGTCCCCTCTAATCGTTTTTCCAAGAAAGTGATGCAAATATAGGATGAAAATGCACCAGATGCAAATAATTGGAGCTTATTTCTTTGGCAGCTTGTCCTTTACCACTTTCCCGTTCTTGTAAATCAGGTGTTTGCTGAGGTTGCCTTTAGAGTCCCAGGTTTTGTATTCTCCATGCGGAGCACCCTCTTTGTAATTTATTTCGCTGATCTTTTTGCCCTTTTTATCGTAGCTGATAGAGACACCATCCAACACCCCCTTTTTGTAGTTGATCTCCTGAGCAAGCATAATTTCCCCGGGTTGATAAAATAACCAGCGACCATCCATTTCTCCTTCGTAATAGCTGCCCTCTGCTGTTTTTTCTCCACGCTCATCGAAAGAAGCCCATTTGCCGTGACGTACACTCTCCTGATAGTTTGATGCGTTCGGACTGTTTTTTTCAAGGCTTTTGGAGCGGCTGATTACTTTAAAATCACCTTCATCACGTTTCTTGCCGTTCGAAAAATAATAGGTCCAGTGTCCGGAGCGATGGCCCATGGTGTAGCTCCCCTGATAGTTCAGTTTTCCGTTGGGAAACCAGCCTTTCCATACGCCGTTCATGAGTCCTTTTTCGAATGATCCTTCGTCCTTTGTTCCACCGCTGTCATACCAAGAGGTCCATATTCCCTGTTCTTTACCTTCACTAAACTCGCCTTCACTGAGTTTTTTTCCGCTTTCAAACCAGGTAATCCAAGGACCGTGCTTCACATCGTTTTTAAAGTGTCCTTTCATGTAGGCCTGACCTTCGGGGTAGTAGTACTCCCATTTGCCTTCGCGCTTGCCTGCAGTAAAACTACCTTTATAGTTGATCTTACCGTTATTGTATCCGAAATACCATTCCCCCTCCTGCAAATCATCGGCAAAACCGCCTTTCATGTCGAGTGTTCCATTTTCGAAATACCATTCCCAAATACCCTCTTTTTTACCGGCTTTATAAGTGCCCTGAACGAAAACGGTATCACCACTCATATATTCTTTAAACGGGCCTTCCATTAAATCACCCTTATAGGAAACTTCCCTTTTCTTGGTGCCGTCTGCATAACGAAAAATCCAGGTTCCTGCTTTTTTACCAAGGGTGTATTCGCCCTGAACAATTACACGTCCCAAGGCATTTTTTTCATAACAGATTCCGTGGCGCAATCCGTCTTTATAGGTGTATTCTTCTTTCACCAAATTATCGCTGGCATACACAAACATTTTTCCGTTACCGTTTGTAATGGTTTGTTTTCCATTTCGATCCCAATAGTTCACTACGAATTCCTTACCGTTCTCATGCCGCTCTTCGAGAATGAGTTTTCCGGTATGGTTGTAGTATTTCCATTCCCCGTTTTTTTCCCCCATTATGTATGAACCACTTTCGCGCAGCTGACCGTTGTTGTACCAGAAGGAAGAAAGACTGTCCTGCACTCCCATTTTGAACCATCCTTCCTGCATTTTTTTTCCGTTTTCGTAATACTTGATCAAACGGCCGTTGAGTTGCCCTTTACTGAACTCAATGATTCCTTCCATTTGTCCGTTCTCGTACCAGTATTTCCATTCTCCTTCTTCAAGACCAATGCCCGAAAATCCGTCGGTACGGTAGCGGCCTTCGCTGCGGACTTTCTTTTTTTGTTTATCCCAATAGGTGCGTTCTACCTCATTGGTTTTTTTAATGGGCGTTGTTGCTTCCTGACCAAAAACCGGAGAGGATAACACTACCAGTAAAAAGAGAATTGTTGTTAAGCGCATGATGTTGTTTTGATGGTTTAGTGCAAATCCCATGCAAGTTCTCAAAATCGAACCTTGGATTGAGAGTTGGCTTGAGAAGATTTTAACAGAAGGATTGTGGTTACGCGGTATAACGGAAACAAGTTGTTTCGGTTACGCTTAATGAAAAATGTGAAGTCCCTTGATGAAGAGTACCGCACCAAAAACCACCAGTATTACTCCAATTGTTCTGTTCAGATGACGCATCAGTGCGGGCGTAATCGCTTTTTTTAGTTGGCGGGCACCAATGATTTTCAGCACATCAATGGAAAAGAAAGCTACCAGAATGGATCCAAGGAAAATGATCATTTGCGAATCGTCGAAATTATTTTTCGAGAAGCCAATGAAGATCATTCCGAACCAATACAGCAAAATGGTAGGGTTAATGATATTGATAATGAAGCCTTTTAGAAACAACCCAACGGATTTGATACGTGTGTGAATAATTTCTTTGGGCTCGGGTGCATCGGTGCTTGGTGCTTTTTTGGTAAGGAGCTGATATGCGCCAAAGCAGCCTAATAAAACCCCCGTGGCAATAGTTATGGCCTGCTCATGGGCAATTATTTCGTCGCGACGGGAGAAGAATTTTAGTGCAACAAAAATATAAATGATATCCGAAACCAACACCCCTAAATCCAGCAGCATAGCCGACTTGATCCCATCCTGAATACTCGTTTCAAGAATGAGAAAAAAACTTGGACCCAGCATAAAGCTGAGAACAAAGCCAAAAAATAGTCCCTCCAGAATGGCTGCTAGCACAGGCAATTGTTTTGAGCCGCTAAAGATACTATTCTAATGTAATTTGGAGGCTGATGGATGTCAGGGAATTGCGTTGAAGAGGAATCCTTTTTTCGAAAAATGATCGAGCATGGCAGGTAACGCATACAACATTTTATCCGCTGCTTTGAGGCTGTCGTGAAAAACAATGATGGAGCCGGGACCTGCATTTTTTACCACGTTAACCAGGCATTTTTCGCGACTGATAGTTTTGTCGTAATCCATACTCAGCACATCCCACATTATAATTCTGAAACGGCTTTTCAGTGCTTTTGCCTGAGTACGGGAGATTCTGCCATAAGGGGGGCGAAAGAGATCAGATTGTACGTACTGCGAGCAGAGCAGACTTTGGCGGAGATAGTTGATCTTGCTTGTTTTCCAGCCGTTGATGTGGTGCTGGGTATGATTTCCGGTGCGGTGACCCTCTTTCAGTATTTGGCGGTAGATTTCCGGGTGTTTTCGTACATTTTCGCCAAT
>JBKBUQ010000060.1:0-15668 GCA_046289975.1 Flavobacteriales bacterium
GAATCTTTTAATGCTCTCAAATAATCGAATTCTTCTTTTAAATGTTTTTGTATGGTAATTGCTGAAGGTGTTGGTCTGACTGAACTAAAGAGAAATAAAAATCGGGTTATCGTATAAAGGGAGAACAATTCTCTTGATTTCATAATCTCTCTCCGCAATGCTTTTTCAAATGGAGCATTCCTAAGACATATGCGGATATAGTTGATCATTAGAATTTTTGCATTTGGATTTTTTTTGAAGGGTTTGATGAAATACTCTTCATGTTTATGTGGTAAAAATCCGTAATGCCTTTTACCAACTGAAACATAATCAAGTACTTTTCCTTTTAGTTTTCCGCTTTCCTGTTCTACTTTTTCAATTTTCAGAACATCACGAATTACAAGATCCAGAAATGTATATTTGAGCAATTCTTCTTTTTTTGCTTCTTTATAGTTTTGAAGGACCAATACTTCAGCAGGGGTCAGGTAAGTTAAAAGATGCGGAACTCTCATAGGAAAAAGGGTTTTGGAATGATCCAGTTTGTTTTGGTATTTGTACGCCTGAAGTGAATATCCGAGAATCTGTTTTTTACACAAGGCCAATATTCTACAGGAGCGGAAATGCCAAAATCTTCTTCATAATTTCTTAATGTTCGCTCATACATTACTTCAAATTTTTCCCTCTCCTTGTTTCCGCCTTTGGTTGGACCATGATGGATTTTCCGTCCAAGTATTTCGGTGCAAAGTTCGTCCCAATACGATTCAGTATAGAGTAGATGGAGATGCCACACCTGATCCACTTCATCAGATGGAGTTAATGCGGAATTACTTACACAGATCAGGTAAATGAATCGCTTGTATTCTTCAATTGCTCCCAGCGCAAACTCCAGCGACCATCCGTTCTCTCTTGCCAGTCTTCCGGAAAAAGTGAGATCAGCTTCAGGATCGTCAAGTTCCAATCGCTCAATTTTACGCCATAAACCAGGATCTTTTTTCATAGACCAGCAAGTTTTTACCAGGACAATTTCAGATTCTAATACCAATAACACATTGGTCGTCCACTTGTTCAAGGTCACCTGTCCAGGCAACTATTTCTTCTGAAAGAAGTTCTTTTTGCTTCTCCATATTTTGCGGAATTATCGCTTGAAGATAGTCGCGGAACTTGGAGTATTTGTATTTTTTCCCTTTGTCGCCCCCAAATTGATCTGGGTAACCATCTGAGAAAATGTAAAAAGTATCACCTTTTGATAAGATGAATTCATGTTGTGTGTACGGCTTTCTGTCGTCGAATGCTCCAATGGGTTGTTTGTCGGCTTTCACCTCTTCCCAATCTGTTCCATTACGGAAAAGCCATAGCGGATTGTTTGCGGCTGCAAATTTTAATTCTGCTGTACCGTTATCCAGGTATTCGAGGGAACAAAGTGTGATGTCCATTCCGTCTTTGATATTACTGCTTCCTTGTTGTTTAAACGTGTCCTCTACCAATTCGGTGAGCTTATCGAGGATTTTGGAGGGCTCGTACAAATGGAATTCCTTTACCGCGCGGTTCAATCCGTTATAACCAACAATGGAAACAAATGCTCCAGGAACGCCATGACCTGTGCAATCTACAGCGGCAAATAAAATCTTATTCCTTCCGTTTTCCAT
Source organism: Flavobacteriales bacterium (assembly GCA_046289975.1). Taxonomy (GTDB): domain Bacteria; phylum Bacteroidota; class Bacteroidia; order Flavobacteriales_D; family UBA2798; genus UBA2798. Next base: position 1,626 of record JBKBUQ010000060.1, read on the forward strand.
GATGGGTAAGGACCAGTAAAAATCACCGGAGACGATATCCTTGGGTCTGTACAATACAAAAAAGTCGCGGATATGCGCAGACATTAAATCATGGGCAGGTAGTATTGCTTCTTGAATTCTCTTTGCATAGCGAATAGAATCCATGATGTCGCGGTTCTTTTCTTCGATGATTTCCTTTTGATGGGTAATCTCATCATTGAATTGTTTCAGCTGATCGTTGTAGGATTGTAATTGTTCGTTTGCTTTTTGTTTTAAGCGATAGCGGTTGTACATCATATAAGCAACAATCAACAACACAAAAATGATGGCTATACCGGAATAAACAATCACTTTTCTGGTGTACTCCTGAAGTTTTCGTTCAGATTCAATTTGTGCTTCACGACGCTGTGATTCGAGGGATGCTTCTAGTTTGGCTAACTTTTTTGAAGCCTCCTCGCTTAATAGTTCATTAAAAACTTCATTATGCAGATCCAAATAAAAAAATGCACTATCGAATTGCTGTTCGTAATGGTAGGCATTACTCAAACCCAGATATGCATCTTTCAGTTCTTCACGAATGCCTATTTCTTTTGCTAAGGTTATTGCCCTGTAAAAATAGTTTCTTGCTTTTGCAGCGTCTTTTTGATTTAGGTATAGATTGCCGATATGAATAGAGCAAAGCGCGATTCCCTGACCATCTTCCAATTGCTCTTTTAGTGCAATAGATTTTAGAAATTCGTCCATCGCTTTTTCGGATTCACCATAAAACGCATCAATCCTTCCCAATAGATAATAGCAATCGGATATGATATAATTGTCTTCGTTTTTTACTCCGATCTCAAGTGCTTTTTTAAGGTAGGTCTCAGCTTCTGTGTAATTGTTTTTTTCAATGAAAACCCTACCGATGTACAATGAAGCATCGCCAACGCGGGTTTCATCGGCTGTAACAAGTGCCTGATTAAAGTACTTCAATGCCTCTTCATAGTTCTTCTGGTAATAGTGAATCAACCCAATGTTATTGTTCACTCTTGCCAAACCAACATTATCTTTAATCTTTTCAAAGTGTTTCAGAGCTTCAAATAAATTGGTCAACGCATCGCCATACGCTCCTTCAAGTGTCAGGATCTCCCCGCTAGTATTAAAAACATAGCCTAATCCTTTTTCATTGCCGGTTCCTTCAAATATTTTTTTTGCTTCACCCAGGTTTTTTTTACCATCCTCATATTCGTCGAGGTAATAGTTGATGTTTCCATAATTATAATAAGCAAAACCCAGTCCGTCTTTGTAGTTCGCTTTTTCAGCGGATTGCAGTGCTTTTGTAGCATATTCCCGAGCCTGTTCGGGGTCAGAATTTACAACGATCAATGAAATTTCATTGTAAAGATCACACTTTTCATTTTCTGATTTTGCATTTTCAAGTTTAGCGTACAATTGATCCAATTCAGATTGTGCATAGGACCAGTTAGTAGTTAACAGAAGAAATAAAATCAGAATTCTTTTCATGTTCAGAATTTTACAATTCTTGAAATGGTAAATCCGAAGCGGAATTCACCTTCATTCAGTTTCGAGTAAGTATGGGGCAGATATTGTGTCTCACCTAAACCTGCAGAGTTGGTCAGATTGAGCTGAAATGTATGGCCTCCTGTGTCGAACAAAAATCCAACAGCAACCGGATCGTAATAGGTGGTACCATTTACCACTCGGTTATGATCGAATAAATAATGGTATTCTCCAACAAGCGAAAACATTTTGGTGATCTTGATCCGCGCTCCTGCACCTATTGCCATTAATCCGTTTTTATCATCAAATGCAACAAAATTCCTGTGTATGTAGGATGGAACAATTTGCATGGAAAAGCGATCCGAGAATTTTCTTGCTATAATCAGTTGGGTACAATAAGAAAGCCGTTGTGTCCATTCTCCTTTATGAAAAGCAACTGCCGAACTTGAGTCGGTGGATGCCTGCATCATACTGAATGAACTTGTCCCCAAAAAAGTCATAGAAACAGGCATGGAATTATCTTCGGTCTGTCGAAGCAAATTGTATTTGAAATAGCCGTCCAGCAGTTGGGTTTGTGGTCCTGCTCCTTTGCTTCTTCCAATTCCAATATTCATTGTATTGGAAACCCCATATTCAAGTGCAATCCGTATATCCGATGCATTGTCGAGACCAAACATGGTGCGTGCCGCTCCCGGCGTAGCCATATCGCCAAATCGGTGGGAAATTACCACATCCAGCGATCGTCCCCATAGGGTTTCTACACTGTGTCCATTGATCAGGCGTGTACTGTTAAATGTACGCACACTGGTTTTTTGCGGTGGATCAGGTTTTGCCTGCTGTGCAATTAATGTTCCTGATACAACTAGTGCAAATGCGGTATACAGTAGTTTCATTTTTCTGCTTGTTGATGAATATAAGATACAAGGTCCTCGAGCTGTTGTTCACTCAATCGCTCGCGGGTGTAATTGGGCATATACGGACGATAACCGGGTTTTGCATAGGTCCCGTTTATAACATGATAATAGACCGAGAAAAATTCTCGTCGCTTCATGTGTCGTTTTAAAAAACGAAACGTGTTCTTCTCTTTGTCAAACTTGAAATTTGTTACTCCACCGTTTTTGTGGCAACTCATACAAGCGAATTCATAAATGAGTTCTCCATTTACCGGATTGCCATTTTTTCCATAGGAGCGTCCTGTCGGACCGGGATCTGAAACAAAATGTGCCGGCGATGCCTGAAGGTATTTTCTTTTTACTGCTGTTCTGAACGATTCATCAGCCTCTGTATTTGATTTATCGGCATTACCCATTGTTTTTGCATACTGATAAAAATAGGCCAGTGTATCCGCTTCGGCAACATGATCACGAAGATTAAGGTCGCCAATGGTCAACTGAATCGACCACAGGTAATGCAGAACAGCTTCCATCTCAAATGCATCCAATGCTCTACCCTGACTGCATTGAGTTGCACAAACCTGAATAGCTTCTCTTAAATTATTGCGGGCAGGTAAAACAAGTGCACCGTATTTTTTTTCGTAATCATCGTTGTACCACGACTCCCTGTTAACAACTCCATGCAATGTTGTGGCAGGTAAGAGCGGGAGATTAATGGCGCTTACATATTTCAGGCGAGCTTCCGGATCGGAGATGCTAAGATCAGGATCTTCACGTTTTGTGTTATGACAATTGGTACATACAAAATGGCGTGATTGTTTGCTCGTTTTTTTCCCATTAGCATCGGTTGTCCTTCCCGTCTCAATGATCTCTTTGCCTTTCATTGCGAGTTCCGGTTGAACAGCAGCTATAAAATGATCGGGTTTTGGTTCTCCCATTTCGAACAATAATGCAGCAACCGGTAATTTACTATCCAACCGTGCTGAAGGTCGTTCAGTTGAATAGGAACCACTGTACCAAATGCTTCCTGCAATAAGCGTTGTTGTAAGAAGAGTTTTTGAGATCATAAGGGTCAATTGTTAAGTCGACCTTGTTCTACCCAGCAGCTGATAATGCGTATTAGGCTATCGGGTAATTTATTCGCAGCAGGTTGAAAAGGATCAATCCTTGGCATTGGCGTATTTCCTTCGTGTTTGATGGCACGGATCAAATTATGGAAGCGAACAGCGGTATCGACCTGACCATAACTTAGAAGCGTAAATGGCGCATTGGCATTGGTACCGTGACAGGCATTAATTGCACAATTGGCCTGAATGATGGGTTGAACATCGGCAGAAAAGCTAAAGGTGCGAATGGAGCAACTTTCAGGCGAAACAGCTTTATCCTTTCTGCAGGCAAAAAGACCAATAGAGAGTAAAGCAATGAAAAAGAATATTTTCGGCATCATAACAGATTTTGATCCAATATATAAAGAATCTGTAAAACCATGAAAGGAAAGCGATCGGATTATATCCTAAGCTCTGCGATTCGTATTGTGCTTTGATATTTTCCTCCCGGATAGTAATCGTTGTAGTCGAAATTGAGCCAGACTTTGTGGTTGACATCGACGTGATAAAACAACGGTTTTCCTTCACTTTCCTTAACAAACAGTACTTCCTTTACCAGGTAATTGATGTTTTCGAGATCCTTCTGATTGCCGACCAATACCTCAGGATATACATGCCCCATCGACATCCCGCCAACATCTACCTGTGTTCGAACCAACCGGACTTCTCCGCCTACAGCTTTAATGCATGCTCCCATCAATATGGAATAATCATCACAATCGCCTTTAAATTTTCCGTCGCTGCGCAATTGCATTACGGTTTCCGAAGCTTTTGCAAAATAATCGCCATCTACAGGATCAAAAACATATCTCCATCGTTTGCGGATCTCCTTGAAAATAGAGAAAAACTGCACAACCCGTAAATTGTTTCCTGTTGCATAGCGTTCAAAGTGCATCACAGCAATTTCAACAGCATAATTGCGGACCAATGGGTTTTTGTAATCAACCGCATTTCGAAATTCACTTGCTTTCGGAAAAATCATGTCATCGGGATCTACTTCTTCTTCAAATTCGAACCGAATGGCGCTTTGATTGATGCTATAGAGGAATGAACGGTAATCCCTAATTACTTCCCCAAAGGAATACCTACCCATAAAAGATAGAACAATCATGGTGAAAGTTCCTGTAGCAAAGCACAAAAAAAGCATGTGGCGAATTCTTCTCGCGAGATAATAGACGCTGAGAAACACAATTACGAAAGTCAACACATGATCAATCCTGATTTCAGTTCCCGGAAAATGAAGGGGTGGAACATGATTGTAGATGATGATGAATAAAGGAAACACCATCAGTAGCACGATCACAATGAGTGGTATCAACTGCCACAGGGTCAATTCTCTCTTATGGCGTGGGATATGTTCTGTGCTTTCGCTCATTCGAACAAAAATAGGCAATGCGTGTTAGCTTAAGAACGAAAAATCTGTTTATTTCGTTATCTTATTCACTTATCTTTTATTCAGCGGTATGTCTTTTCATGTAAACAAGTCGGATGAAGAATGGAAACAGGAGTTAAATCCTGAGGAATATCGGGTGCTTCGCCTCAAAGGTACTGAGCGCCCATTCACCGGAGAATATGCGATGCACTTCGAAAATGGAAATTATTCCTGTCGCGGTTGTGGTGAATTTTTGTTTTCATCTGCTTCCAAATTTGATGCCCACTGCGGATGGCCCAGTTTTGACAGTGAATTGCCGGGTAACAAAATCTCCAAGATTCGCGACACTTCACATGGCATGATACGGACTGAAATTGTTTGTACAAATTGTGGTGGTCACCTTGGTCATTTGTTCGATGATGGTCCAACCAACACCGGTCTGCGCTATTGTGTAAATTCGGTTTCTATCCGATTCAATAAGGGAGAGTAATTAATATCCTCCTGTGCGAAGCAATACCAGTGTGCATGCCTCTTCCCATGCGATACCTTTTTCATTTAGCAATTCCTGAAGCTCTGGATTTTCTGTACCGGGATTGAAAATTACCCGACCTGGTTTCAGGGAGAGAATGTATGCGTAAACAGGAACCTGATTTTTTGGGCCGAGATATAATGTTACAGTATCCACATTTTCGAAATGGGGCGTTCCGGTTTCGATTGGAATTCCGTTAACTATTCCGGCCTTGTTACCTACTGCAATTACCGGGTGACCAAATTCCTGCAATAGTTTCATTGCCATGTTCGAATACCTTTCGGTGTTTTCACTGGCACCAAGAACGAGTGTCGTTTTCATAATGAAATAAAATCAAGTGTATTCACAATTTCAGGCAGTTGGGCAAATGGTTTTCCCTTATGAATTCCATAGCCTTTAAACGGATCATTACTAATTAGAAAAGGTCCGTCAAGGTCGAGCATGTCTGCGTATTTTGAAAGTGAGAGGGCATGACTCACTCCCAATGTTGATTCGGACATACAACCAATCAGACGAAACAGATTTTTTTCTTTTGCAAAGCGAAGCATCGCCTCTGCCTCGAGCGGGCCTCCGCATTTAAGCAGTTTAACGTTAACACCTGAGAAAAAAGTATGTCTTTGATGAAGATCATCCAGATTTTGGATGGATTCGTCAGCAATGGAAGGCAATGGGCTAGACTCCAGGAATTGCCCGTGTTTTTCCATTTCATCCTTGCCAAAAGGCTGTTCGATCAGTACAGCACCCTGATCTTTTAACCAATGCGTAAAGTCAAGAGCCTTCTCCACATTTGACCAGGCCTGATTCGCATCTACACAAAATGGGAGATTGCTATGTTTTCTAAGTTGCAGTACGGGTGTTCGATCCGAATCTGAATTCAGTTTCAATTTAAGGAATTTAAAATGCGCTGCACTTGTAAGTTTTTCCTGAAGTTCATGTTCATTTTCGCACAATCCCAAAGTAAACGTACAGGGAACTTTAGACCGGATGGGGTAACGGGTATATCCTCCAAGATCAAGTAATGCTTCTTCCAGTGCACATCGTACAAACGAGTGATCGTTGGCATAACGGTGAATTTGTTGCAAAGCCTCTTCAAAATCCCGAATGGGGTGAAGCCCGTCAAGGTCAGTATCTTTCAGCCAGTTGATTACTCTTTCAGGGGTTTCTTCCAGATAGGGTGGGAGTGTAGCCTCACCGTAACCGTTTTTTCCTTTGAAACTCAGTCGTACAAAGACACTTGAAGTACCATCCCTAACACCGTGTGCCAGACGGAAAGGATGATTGAATTTGAGCTGATAGTTTGCGTAGGCAATTTTCACAGGGTAAAAATAAAAGAGTTGAGCTTTGTTTAGGCGGAATTTAGCCGGAGGTTGTTAACCGGATGAGGCTTATAAAAAAGAAAAAAGTCGGCAAGTCTCAGTTTTGTCTATTGCTTTATGCTCTAATTTTGCAACGATGAGCCTTGGTGGAGATATCGAAAAGCGGATTATTCAGGATCTAACCTGGATAAAAGGAAAATTCAGTTTAATGCGGAAAAACCTGAGTAAGGAATTTCGTAAAAGCAAAGTTGTTGCCGGCGATTTGCGCCATAATGCCGAACAGGCATTGACAGATCTACGTACAGGAAAGGTCTTTACCGATGATCAGGCACTCGAAAACTTGCGCAACACCTTGGGTGATTCACTGAAAGCAGCTGGCATGACAGGAATTTTTATTCTTCCCGGAGGTTCAGTCGGATTGATCGCCTTGCGTAAGATGCTTAAAAGCAAACCGGCTGAAAAATTAGGGATTGAAAATCTGCTTACACTTACCGTTGAAGAAAGTCGGAAAATTGAAGAAGAAAAAATGCAGAAAGATGACGGAGATAAGCAACCAAAAGATGAAGAAGAATAATTATCTTTTTCGGACAATGTATTTTTCAACCGGTGTTAGATTTTTAAGATTTGTTAACCTGTGAATTACCCCGTAGGTTAACCCTTTAAAGGAGGGCTCGGATAATGGTTCATAGTTGAGGTGTAATGAAACGTATTTTTTAATATTCCGGTCAAATTCAGCTTTTCTTTTAGGCATGATTTTGGCTTTACGTAAGTTAAAATAATTAAATTTTTGAAGTTGAAGCTTGTCTGGAAACAGTTTGATTTTATAAATTCTTTACCTTTCCATTATGGCATTTGTCCGTATTTTATCCTTACTGCTTATTTTTCAGCTGTTAAATAACAGGAATGCCTTTGCGCAGGGTGATACGCTTCGTATTAAAGTGAGAGTAGCAGACGCGGATAATCCCCATATCTGGATGAATTTTTTTGCAGTCAATAAGCGGTCCAAACAAGGAACATTCGGCGATCGCTGGTCGGAGTTCGATATGATTGTCATCAAAACAGATACAATCACTATTAAGGCAAACGGATATATTCCCGTTCTTTTTTCGATGAAGGATTCTGTTTCTGCACCCCTGAAGGTTTTTACGATTAAGATGCATAAAGAAGCCATACTTCTTCCGGAGGCTACCGTTGTTGTTGTACGTGAGTTTAAGGAGATTGAAAAGGATATTAAACGCCTGGAGATGAAAAAAACTTCACCTTATTCCGGAACCTATACCAAGATTGCCAGTCCGATTACTGCTTTATACGAAGCATTCAGCAAGGTTGAGCAGGAAAAGCGGAAGGCTTCAAAATTGGAATACGAAGACCGTAAACGTGAATTGTTGAAAGAGTTGCTCGCGAAATATGTGAAAGGTGATATCATTACACTTTCCGAGTCAGAGTTCGACGATTTTATTGCTTTTGCTGATCCTGATATGGATTTTCTGCAACGTGCTTCCCAATACGATCTCATCATGTATTTCAAGACGCGATTTATGGAGTATGATTTGTATGTGCGACCAAAATCGCTGTATCCGGGAGGTAAATAAGATTCAACTTACACAGTTGTACAAAATTTCTCGTTCTGAATACCCTTTATTTAATCCCCAAATCCTTATTCAGATCAATGTCTTTAGTGTACTCGCGCAGAGTTGCATCGTTTCCTACTACTTCGATATAGGCAACATCGCCAAGTGAAATCGTTTGCCACAGTTCTACATAAAATCCGTAGATCGTAAAAAGATGCACATTAAAACTCTGGTAAAAGCGGGAAGCAACAAAATCACCATCTTTTTGCAAACGATTGAATCGTTGCTGAATGGTGAGTCGCTTAAATTCTTCAGGACTTAGCATTTACATGCGTATAAATCGTGCCGAATTTCCTTTGTCATCACGGATCAGGTACATGCCTTTTGGATAACCTGAAAGTGTAATCTGAGATGTGTTTGAAAAATCTCCCATCCATTTACCGTTAATATTAAAAACAGTAAAATTTCCCGGACGATTCAAATACAGTATGTCTTCGCTGTTGGGATTGGGGTAGGGAATGAGCTGCATTGACAGTTTCAACTCTTCAATAGCCGTCATCGCATTACTCATGTTTGGCGTGGTGTAATTGAACCAAACAAATTCCGGTGCACCATCCGGATACCTTCCAAAAGAAACATCACTTACCATCGCTGAATAATTGATGCTGTCCACCAAAGTGATTCCATCGGGAGCGAATAAATAAAGACTTCCACCGGCTGCAGGTAAATTGAAATTGGTATGAAAATTTCCCTGAACCGGCTGATTGTCGGCCCAGATCAATTTGAATCCGAAAGGTGCAATTTTAGTTCCCTGTGCACCGGACAAAATCTGAAACTGTGTGGGCTGATTTAATGTTCGTGAAATGAAATATCCGTTCAGGTCAATAGTGTCTGATGAATAATTGAACAATTCGAACCAATCATCGTATTGCGAAAATTCATCCTGAATAACAGAATTGTTCATTGCCATTACTTCATTGAATCGAATACCGAAAGCCGGATTGTAGGTTGGGTCTGGTGCAAACAGAGCAGTGAAGGTTGTATCAGGATTTAAGCTTACCGTTATCTCTTTTGAAGTAATGCCTGTTCCAAGCCATTCAATAAACTGATACCCGGGTAATGGAATTGCAGTGAGCTTCATAGGGATATTCTCAATGTACAATCCTTTCCAGGGATAGGTTGGTCCCTGCACACCGGGAAGTTGCGGATGAATCAAAATACTGTTGATCTTAATTCTTCCCATCAATGTGTCGTTTACATTTAGCGTAATGCGAACACTGTCTGATAAAGTAAAAAAATTGATCAGCTGCGTTCGTTGTGTAGTAGGTCGGCGGCTTGCAAATGAATCGAGTCGGTAGATAATTCTGTCCCAGGCTTGTATTCCGGGTATTTCAGTGTAACGATCAGCCAATGTTGCCGACATGGATGGATATCTCCATCGTTCAGTATGTTCAAGAATTTCGGGACGGTAAACCTGATCTGCTTGCTGAATAACGGCTCGCACTCTGTTTTCTTTGAACCAGGAATTCAGCAAATCGCAATACCTTAAAATGAATTGGGTTTTAAAATCAGGATTGTTTAAGAGTCCTCTGAGTATTCGTGTATATGAATTAAACAATGGAGTTGTAAGTGTTGCCTGTTGCAGTCCATTCATCCCCGGAAAAACATTGTTGCAGGTTCCACCAAATCCACCATCAAGATCAAAAAAGATCCAGCGCCATTTTCCATCATGGCCATAAGGTGCATTGGACGTTGTTGCCGTGAATTTCCTCCACATGCGGATATTGCTGTTGGGCCAGTCGCCATTTCCAAAATAAATCTCTGCCAACTGATAATTAATATAATTATCAATATCCATTTGTGTTTTAACCCATGCATAATTCGCAGGTACCGTCATATCTGCTGAATTAATGAAATCTTCCATTGCCTGGTACACAAATTCATCTGCCGGATTACCTTCTTCAACATCGCCTTCTTTATCAAGGATGCTTATTTCATCTTTGGGAATGCTGTATTTATTTGAAAAATAATCGGCATTCATATTTTCTTTGATGGTGTGAATGCCCCAATATTCTCCGTTGAGTAAAACAATTACCGGACGCAAATGCATATAATCAAAGGGTAATCCTTCAACAATCATTCCTGAGAGATCATCTCTCGGTATACAATCCGGTCGGTGTCCCGGACCACGAAGTATAAGATCGTTGAATTTGTTTTGCGTTTTCATGGGGAAAACCAAATGATTCAGCTGTTCAGTACCATAGGCGTTGCGCAAATTAAGTTTCAGACTTTTTTGCGTACTGTGTCTTCCTCCGCCTCCGTGCGTACGAATACCCAGGTAAAGTGAAAACTCGTGATCGCCATTGGCAGAGTACAATTCGAGATGTGCTTTCCGCTCCCATAAATCGCCAAGTTCATTGTAGTTGCCGTCGGACGAACTCCCGTAAATATAAATTCCGTCATCCGTTCCAAACAAACCAATGCTGTCGCTTACCAGAGAAACAACGGGTAATGTAAAACGATTGTTCGCAAGCGGATCAATAATAAAAGTTCGTGTTGCACTTTCGCTGGGTAAAGCCCCTGGATAGGTAGGGAATGCACGGGTTTTTATAATATGTGCTTTAAAGACATTTCCAAAAGGCGGAACCCATCCGCGAGTTTGTGCCCGTAGAGAATCATAACTTCCCTGCGGATAATTCAAGGAAGGATTCGTTGGAATGGTGCTCCACCTGTTTGCTTGTCCGTTTGTGAAACCTAATGTAATCGGACCTGTATACACCGGAGAAAGAATAGTAGGTTCGGATCCGTCTGTTGTATACCTGATGATAGAACTGGTATCGTAATGACCAATGCTTACCTGGATGGGATTGGAATAGTAACCGCCTGTAGTTTGAAATCCCGGAGCTCCGAGTATGCCCCAAAACCCGTTAGTTGGATTAGGTGAACCAGGACTTGCAGGCGAGAGAATGGCAGGATTACCATTGTTTTCCCTTCCGAAGGTATAAGGGTGGGGAACATTTGGCAGAACAAGCGAACTCAATAAACCTGCACTTGGGTGGTACAAGGTGATAACTTCGCCCGGACTGATAGAGAAATTTGTATGTAACACAGAGCCTGATCTGTTCTTACCGGATGCAAAAACAATCAAAAAGCCATTAGCGGGAATGGTAACATTTGGCAGTATCCATTTTTGTGGCTGATTCAGATTATCGCTAAGCATGTATCCTGCAAGGTTCACAGGAGAGGCGGTCATGTTTCGGAGCTCAATCCAGTCTTCCGCATCTCCATCTTCATCGGTAAACGGACCAAGATTGAAAATGGCAGCTTCTTCTATTCTTACCTGACCATTCGCATGGATGGAGATAAGAAAAAACAGAAACAGAAAATGCAGAATGTGTCGCACGAAATAAAAATAAGAAAAATTCTAATTCAATTAACAAGAAGGAAATGGCCTTTCGATAAGCGGAAATGACGGGTTGATCGGTTCGTTATAAACCCATTTCTTTGGCGTGACGGGAGGTTTTTGCCGGATTCCAGGGGTCTTTGTAGGATGCTTTGAAAAAGATCTCTGATAAGTAGGCCACGCTTCTGACCAACCTAAGCAAGTAGCCAAAATAAAACACCATCAGAGGAATATAAATCAGAAAATAATGAATGGGCGCATGTTTGCGTTCGCGGAATGGACTGAATAAAATGAATTTAAAATAGTTGTTGAGGGTGTACAGGAAGAAATTCATGATGATGATGTACTTCAACTGGGACGAATAATTGAATACCATATCAAAAAGGTAACCATACCAAAAAATATTGAGGACAAGATTATAGGTTACATTTTCTGCAAACGAAATAAAATTCCCCATCTTAAACGATTGATTGGGCAGAAATACGTCGCGGTGTTTACGCAACCGGAAACGGATCAATGATTTGTCCCAACGCAAACGTTGTTTGATGAGTTTTCGGAAGGTATTCGGAACACTTGTTAAACAAACAGCAAGAGGTTCGAAATGGATTTTATACCCAAGTTTTCTGATTTTAACGGTAATGTCGCCATCTAATCCCGGACCAATATCCCAACCTCCAATACGTTGCATTACATCTGAACGGAAGGCTCCGAATGCTCCGGAAATTACCCGGTAAATACCAAGATGCGAAGTAACAATCCTTCCAACGGAAATAGTATCTGTGTATTCAATTGCCTGAAGAGTGGTGCAGAGACTTTCCTTATAATTCCGTACCATAACATTGCCACCAACTGCGCCAATGCGTTGATCGAAATAAAAGGGAATAATGATGTTTTCAATTGCATCCCGGTCGTAAGAACAATCGGCATCGAGGTGAATAATGTACTTACCTTTTGCAAAACGTAATCCAAGGTTAGCTGCCGAAGCCTTTCCTCCGCGAACATCATTGCGCAAGAATAGAGTGATCATTCCATTTCGCTCCAGATTCTTGCAAATTTCCGGCGTGGCATCATCCGACCCGTCGTCGATAATGATGAGTTCGTAATTATTGTAGGTCTGTTCTCTTAACGATTGGGCCAGCTTGAAAATGTGTTTCCCTTCGTTTTTACCAGGTACAATGATCGACACCAATGGGGATTCATCCAACATCAGCTTGCGTGCTTCCTGCATTGCTTTTCGATTAACGCGTTGTTTGAATTTCCATGAAAACAGGGCCAGTGTTTCAACAAAAATGTACCTGAAAAATTCAAACAGAAAATAGAACCAGAAAATCCGAACAAGCTTCATGTAACCGACTGAAGCCAGGTAAGAAAAAAAGTCGTCCCAGAATTCAACCATTAGTCAACAAAATCTTTTGTTACCTGCTGTATCTGTAATTCGTGTGATAGACGGGTATTCAACTGATGAACACTATAACGGATATCTACATCGAAATTCTTAAAGTTTTGTTTGATTAGTCGGCTAATGATATTGATAATTTCCTTCAGGATATTATCTGCCACTTTTGTTGGGATTTCATTCAGTGATACAAGAACAATGTTTACGTTTTGAAAAGTAATTAAATCTGAAGAACGAATGTTTCGTCTAACAATTTCAACCAGGTCCCGTAAGAGTGCCCTTTGTGAACTTGCTCCAATCATGGAATACAGTTCTCCCGCGTTTTTCAAGTAGATACCTGCAATATTCGAATTGTAATCGGTTTGTTTAAGACGCTCGATCTCATATTTGATCATAGTCTTAAAGGTTTCCAGTTTTACTGTACCAATAAATTCCTCGATGTCTTTTGAAGTGCTTATATATCCGGTTTGTGCGGATGTTTCACCTTTTTTCGTCATACGGTACATCTTCACATCGCGTGGAATGAGGTATTGCACCTCTGCATCTTTTGTGCACATCATGCATTTTGCGCGCACACTGATATCCTGAAATTTACTGTTGCACTTCCCGCAGGTATAGATGATGGAGGGTTTGTCATAATCAACGCCAATGTGTCGAAGCATTTTATTGCACTTCGGACAGTTTAACTGATTGTCAATTTCGTTTTTAAAATCGCTGATCGGACCGATAAAAGCGCAGGGGAAATGGTGAATGAGATCTTCACTGCTTGCGTTGGTGGATGCGCAATGCGGACAAACTTCACGGTAGGATAAAAATCCGCCGCTGCAGTTGTTGCAGAGGTAAATGCGATCCAGGTATTCACCGGCAAACAAGCCTTCTTTCTCTGCAATATCAAGTATGTCGAGTACCTGCCATTCGTCCCTGTAACCAAAATTGATACTTGCTTCAGGAAAAGAATAACCGATTCCCGAATTGAAG
>JBKBUQ010000061.1:0-15616 GCA_046289975.1 Flavobacteriales bacterium
TTCGTCTTTTTAACGATGTAGAACCCGGAATGATTCAGGACGGAACTGCCATTGGTATGGGGCTTGCGACTGCAGTGAACAGGTTGAAAGAAAGCGATGGAAAAAGCAAAGTTGTAATTCTGTTAACTGATGGTGTAAATAACCAGGGAAATATTGATCCGCTTACCGCAGCAGAAATTGCAAGAGAATTTGGAGTTAGGGTTTATACTATTGGTGTGGGAAAAAATGGAAAAGCACCTTTCCCGGCGATAGATCCGTTCGGCAGGAAAGTCCGCACGATGATGGATGTAAAAATCGACGAGCCGATGATGAAGTCGATTGCAGAAATGACCGGAGGAAAATACTTCAGGGCTGAGAACAGGGAAAAGCTGGAATCCATTTACAAAGAGATCGACCAATTAGAAAAGACGTTAATAAAAGTAACCGAATTCAGAGTTGATCCTCCTGAAAAATTTCACTCGATTTTGTTGATCGGGATGCTGCTTCTTGCTGCAGAGTTTCTGCTCAGACACTTTATTTTCCGTATGATTCATGAATAATGCCATTACATATCGTATTCGAACATTGGTCATACTTGTGCTGATCAGTGAACTTTTATTCTGGAGTGCTGCAATTAGTCTTTGGTTGTACCTGCAGTCGAATGTAGAGGAGTTCCGAATGGAAAATGTTCAACTACTTCAATTGCTCTACGGATTACCTGTATTGGGTTTGTCGTATTTACTTTTTGCCAGATGGAAGAACAATGCGTTAAAACGTTTTGCAGACCATAGTCTAATCAACAGGATCGATCCCGGTAGTTCTACTTCAAAATCATTTCTTCGTTTTTTCCTTTTCAGAAGTGCGATGGCCATGTTTATAATAGCACTTGCCAATCCTCAATATGGAAAAACCAAAAAAGAAGCCGTTGCATCCGGAATTGATCTTATGATTGCACTGGACGTCTCCAACAGCATGCTGGCTGAAGACATGAATGCGGAAATGAATCGCTTGCGGGTTGCCCGACTATCCATTGAGAAATTATTAGGGAAATTACATGGCGATCGTATCGGATTAGTTGTTTTTGCCGGAGCCTCCTACACGCAACTTCCAATTACTACCGATTACTCTGCTGCCAGACTCTTCTTGAGTGGCGTTAGCACCAACATGATGAGTTCACAGGGTACAGCTATTGGCAGCGCCATTGATACTTGTATGCGTGCATTCAATTCGGAAGATGAAACGAAAAAAGCAATCATTGTAATTTCAGATGGAGAAAATCACGAAGATGATGCCATTGGTTCAGCAAAACGGGCAGAATCAGCAGGAGTGATAGTGCACACCATTGGCGTTGGTTCACCGGAGGGTAGTCCTATTCCTGTTTATGAAAACGGTCAAAAAACAGGGGTTAAGCGCGATAATGAGGGGAATACCGTTATTACCAAATTGAACGAAGCAATGCTTACTGAAATTGCCAATGCCGGAGGCGGAAGTTATACAAGAGCTAGTGGTAGTGACCTTGGATTGGATCGTGTGGTACGCAGCATTTCCTCAATGGAAAAGAGAGAATACCTTGCAGAAATGTATACCGATTACGAAGATCAGTTTCAAATTTTTATTGGACTTGGATTATTGTTTTTGTTATTGGAAAGTTTAATCACTGAAAAACCCAACCCATGGTTAAGGCGACTTTATTCACAGGCATAATCCTGCTGATTCTTGTCCCTCGTGCAAAGGGTCAGGATCAGGAATACCTTGGAAGAAAATACCTCCGTGATGCAAATGCACATTATGCAAAAGGAGAATACAAACAAGCGATGGCCAAGTATCAATTGGCCTTGCAAAGTGATCCTTCCAACGTAAAATCAGGTTACAATCTTGGTAATGCGATGTACAGGGAAAAAAATTATTCAGAAGCAATTAAAGCGTTTGAAAGCAATGCGCTTCAGCTTCGCGACCCCTTGCAAAGGGCAAAAGCGTTTCATAATTTGGGAAATGCGCATATGCAGGCGCAAGACTACCAGAAAGCAGTTGATGCCTACAAGCGTGCATTAAAAGACAATCCCAACGATGAAGATACCCGATACAACCTTGCCTATGCCCAACAAATGCTGAAACAACAGCAGCAACAAAACGAAAAAAATAAGGATCAGAATAAAGACCAGGACAAAGATCAGAATAAAGACCAGAACAAAGATCAAAATAAGGATCAAAATAAGGATCAGAACAAGAACGAAAATAAAGATCAGAACAAGGAAAACAAAGACCAGAATAAAGACGAAAACAAAGAGGACAATAAAAAAAATGGGGATCAGTCGAAACAGCAACGACCCAATCAATTAAGCAAAGAACAAGCGCAAAAAATTCTTGAAGCATTAAACGGAAATGAGAAAAAGCTTCAGGATAAGATCAACAAGAAAAAGGAAAAGGCCATTGTAACGGGCATAGAAAAAGACTGGTAATGAAAAGCATTAAATACATCTTCTTACTTTTATTGCTTCCTCAGCAGCTGCTATCTCAAAGCGTACAGTTTGCCGCCAGAGTTTCGCGTAACAGTCTGGGGATGGATGAAAATTTTCAATTGGAAATCGCAACCAATACAGATGGAAAAGTAACCCTACCCGATTTGTCTTCATTTCGAATAATTGGTGGTCCCAATAGAAGTAGTTTCTCCAGCACCAGCTTCTCCAACGGACAACGCATACAAGTTAATACCTACAGCTGGACCTATTGGTTAATGCCGGTTAAAGAAGGAGAATTTACCATTGGTGCTGCAAAATTGGTTTTTGAGGGAAAAGAATATACAACTGATCCCATCAAGATCAAAGTTGGCAAGGCAAAAGATCCTTCATTTTATCAAGACAATTCCCGTCAGCAAATCTTCATTTCGATTCGCACGAACAGGAATAAAGTATACGAAGGAGAACATGTGGTTGTAAGTTATACGGTAAACAATCGACTAATGCGTGCATCCATCGAAGATCATGAGTTCCCCAACCAAACCGGTTGTTGGATGCAAATCATTGATCCGGGACAAAAAGGATGGCCGAGTTATACTGAAAAATCGGATGGGATGGATTATCAGGTCACCATTTTCAAAAAAGAAATTCTCTATCCCAATTCTTTCGGAACGCTGAAGCTGAAGCCTTATAAAATGAAAATCCTTGGTCAGGATCGTTTTTTTACAAAACAATTCGACCTTACCAGCAATTCAGCATCACTGGAAGTATTGCCTTTGCCACAAGGAAAACCGGAATCATTTTCGGGTGCAGTAGGAAAGTTTAAAATGGAAGCCAGTATCAATAAAACCGAATTAAAAACAAACGATGGAATAGACCTTACCGTTAAAATCAATGGAAACGGTAATTTTATGTTCATTGATAAAATTCCTTTCTCGTTACCATCCGACATAGAAACATACGACCCCGAAATAAAAGAAAAACTCAGTTATTCCGAATCCGGAACCAATGGATCCAAAGAATTCCGTTACCTGTTAATCCCCCGAAAAAAAGGAAAATATACGATCGGTCCTATTCAATTTTCCTATTTCGATCCTGAAAAGAAACAGTATTTCACTATCGAGAGCGAGGCTTTTCCGATCACTGTTTTAAAAGGAGAAAATGAAGATCAGCCCTCAATGGTTCAATCCTCTGAGGTAGAGATCATCGATCAGGATATTCGTCATTACCCTTCCTACAGGGACGATAGTTTTCAACCTGATCATCTGTTCTTTGGAAGTAAATTGTTCTTTTTTTTATTGCTAACCGGACCTTTGGCTTATATCCTGGTAATATTTATCGGAAGAAAAAGGAGCTTGTCACCAGAAGAAATTATCAGCAATAAACAAAAGAAAGCGAGTAAATTTGCTATTCAGCAATTGGAATCTGCAAGGAAAGCTCTTGAAAAGGGAGATAGTTCAACATTCTATGCAGAACTATGGAAAGCGCTAAATGGGTATTTGTCCAATAAATTATTGATGGAGATTTCCGGAATGACCAAAGAAAATATTCGTTCTGTGATGGAAAAAAAAGGAGCCGGAGCAATTGAAATTGATGCCTTTCTTCGTGTAATCGAATTGTGTGAACTTACCCGATTTGGAATGGCTCAATCCGTCAACGGAATTGAAATCTACAATGAAACGTTAAGTCTGATTGATCAACTTGAAAGTCAACTGAAATGAAACGGATAATTCTTCTACTCCTTGTTTTATCAGCATCTTTTTGCCGTGCGGATGAGAGTACCTTTCAACAGGCAGATCAATTGTACAAATCACAACAGTACGATTCAGCCAGGGTTCTTTTTGAATCGATGCTTGCAGAAGACAAACAATCAGCGGTTATCTTTTTTGCATTGGGTAATTGCTATTACCGTCTGAGCGACCCTGTTACTGCAGTTTACTATTATGAAAAAGCGATTAAACTGGATCCCAATAATCCTGATCTGAAAGCGAATATTGCCTTTGTCAGAAAACAATTCAAAGACAAGGTGAATACAGATCGCAGCGGCATATCGGGATGGGTGTTTTCTATTGTTAATGACAATCATCCGAACAAATGGTCGGGAACTGCTGTGATAATGATCAATTTTGCATTTCTATCATTGATCCTCTCGCGTTTTTTGTCTGCGAAAAAATCGCGCATTGCTTTTATTGCGGGAAGTGTTGCAATGGTTCTTGGAATTTCAAGACTAATTCCGGCCTGGTACCAATACAGCAGCATCACCAATCAGCATCAAGGAATTGTAAAAACTGATCGTACTGAAATTAAAAGCGCACCTTCTGAAAACAGCAGCACCGTTTTTATTCTATCTGAAGGAACGAAAGTAAACATAACGGAAAGCAATGAATCCTGGCTTGAAATCAATATCGGCGATGCCAATGTTGGTTGGATTTCACGTGAACAAATTCTTGAAATTTGAGCAAAATTAAACCATCCATAGTAATTCTGGGAACAGGAAATGTTGCCTATGCGTTGGGAATTGCCCTGTATAAAAATGGCTATCCAATAAAGCAGGTATATAGCCGCTCGCACGAAAAAGCAATGCAGCTGGCCCGAAAACTGAAAGCGTCCTTTACCGACGATCTCCGCGCAATCGAAAACGATGCTTCTGTTTATTTACTGGCGATCAGTGATGATGCCTTACCCGAATTATGTAAAGTGCTCCCACGACTAGGCGGAATTGTAATGCATACATCAGGAAGCACACCGCTCTCCGTTCTAAAAAAACAAAATCACATCGCTGTCGTTTATCCCTTGCAGACCTTGCAAAAAGATCGTCAACCGGATTGGCAAAAAACACCCTTTTTGGTTGAAGCAAATGATGATGCCGGTTTGAAAATGGTAAAAAGCATTGCACGTACACTGAGTAAAAAAGTCATTTATTGCACATCCGAAGAACGAAAGCAAGTCCACCTGGCTGCAGTTATTGCAAGTAATTTCAGTAATCACCTGTTTGCGCTTTCGCAAGAGATTCTTCAGTCAAATAAACTTCCAACAGATCTTCTTGCTCCACTCATTGAGGAGACTACCAAAAAAAGTCTGATAGGAGATGCAAAAGCCAAACAAACAGGTCCTGCACGAAGAGGTGATCAAACCATCCTTCGCAAGCATCTCAATATGCTCAATAACGATCCACTCACAAAAAGTATTTACAAACTGATTTCTGCTTCCATACAGAAAATGTATTCCACAAAATCGAAAAAATGAATTACTGGCTTTTAAAATCAGAACCTGACGTGTTTTCCTGGGATGACCTGGTAAAAAAAGGACCTTCTGTTTGGGATGGAGTGCGCAATTACCAGGCACGAAACAATTTAAAAGCCATGAAAAAAGGTGATAAGGCCCTCTTCTATCACAGCAACATTGGCCGTGAAATTGTAGGTGTTGCAACCATTACCAAACCCTTTTTTCCTGATCCAACGATTGACGATGAGCGATGGGTAGCTGTTGAAGTGAAGGCACAGAAAAAATTTAAAAATGCTGTTACACTAGATACGATCAAAAACACTCCTGCACTAGCCAAACTACCACTTGTAACCCATTCGAGGTTAAGTGTGATGCCGGTTTCGGAATTGGATTTTGTTCTGATTTGCGACATGGGAGGAATTGTCTCATAATCAAAACACTGAAAATAGAATTCAATTAATTCATTGCTTTAGGCTTTCAGCTATTTTATTATTTTTGCTCAAAATTGATTCATATGGGACGCGCGTTTGAATACCGTAAAGCAAGAAAGATGGCACGCTGGTCGGCTATGTCGACGACTTTTACCAAGATTGGTAAAGAGATCAGCATGTCGGTAAAGGCAGGTGGATCAGATCCCAATACCAACAGCCGCCTACGCGCAGCAATGCAAAACGCACGTTCTGCCAATATGCCAAAGGCAAATGTAGAAGCAGCCATTAAAAAAGCAACGGATAAAGACGCTTCGAATTATGAAGAAGTAAACTATGAAGGTTATGGTCCAAATGGAGTTGCCATTTTCATTGAAACAGCAACCGATAATACCACAAGAACCGTTGCCAATATGCGCACCATTTTCAATAAGGGCGGAGGATCGATCGGTACCTCAGGATCATTAGATTTTGTATTCGAACGTAAAGCCAATTTCACGGTAAAAAACACCGGAATCAATGTTGAAGAACTGGAGTTGGAATTGATTGATGCGGGTTTGGAAGAAATTGAAGCCGATGCAGAAGAAATCTTTATTGTAACCAAGTTTGCAGATTTCGGCGCAATGCAAAAAGCGTTGGAAGGAAAAGGTTTTGAAATTTTAAGTGCAGAAAAAGTCCGCACCCCATTAAGTACTGTTGAAGTCACTCCCGAACAACGCGAAGCAATCGAGAAAATGGTGGAGAAATTCGAAGAAGATGATGATGTGCAGCAGGTGTTTACGAATATGGCGTGATGCTATTCCTGTTTTATTGTGCTAAATTTTCCTTAAGGTGTTTTGTTTAGGTAGTTCAGAAGTAGTTATTCATATAGCATTACACTTCATTCGATTTATATTAATAATTTGATTTCGAATGGATTAACATTTGTGGTCTTATGAATTTTGCTTAAGCAATTTTTTTTTAGGACTTGTTAGCCTCAATCTTTTAAGAAAGATTAATTTAGAAAAGGAAACCACTTTGCTATGATTACCTTAAGGTTGTATCGCAAATTTGCGATGATATTATTGTGTTCAGTTGTTGCTGCAAATATTCAAGCTCAAACAACCTATACCTGGAACGGAACAATTTCTGATGCCTGGAATACCCCCGGTAATTGGACTCCTTCGGCAGTACCAACTGCAACAGATCATGTTGTAATAGTAACAGCTTCTAATCCTTGTACCCTTCCTGGGAATCTATCGATAACTAATTTTTCGATGACATCCGGTATTCTGAATATTGGTGCAAACACATTCACTATTAACGGTACTTTTTCAGCCACAAATGGAACAATTAATGGGGCAGGAAATATTTCCATAAACGGGACAACAGTTGTATTCGGTAATACAACTGCAGGTCCAACAGTATTTCCAAATATATCAATTACCACTCTTAGCATTCGATCTCAACGAACAACATTTCATGGAAATGTTACTATTTTAAAAACAACAGGATCTTCTGCTTTAGACAACTGGCGTGGTGGAAACACTTTTAACGGCACATTTTACCTAAACAATGCCTCAGACGACATTACCGGGAACAATGGAGACATTTATTTTGGTTCCAACAATGGAGATCCTGTAGATGTTTTTAATGGTAGAACCACCATAATGATTACCGGTGCCGCACGGATTCGAATTCCGCAAAGTGGTTCTGCGATTTTTAACGGAGTCACCAGTTTTATTTCGAATGGATTTGGTGGTCAGCACGACCGGATACAACCTTCCCGCCAAGGCAGTGCAAACTATGTATTCAACGACTCTGTTTATTTTACCTGCGAATCTGCAACCACAGATATTCACATTGCCTATGAAGCAGGCACTTCTTGTATTTTTAATGGTCCAGTTGTATGTACACGTAAGAATGGAGCAGGCGGTGCGCTTGATGTCGGAAGAGATGGATCTGTAGTTTTTAATCACAATCTGATTCTTAACAACAATAGTACCGGCGCAATTACGGTAACCAATGGAACAGGTATATCCAGTCTTGCCTCCGGCCGAATCATTGCGGTTGGCACTGAGGGTTTCAACTCCGGGAGTTTTGATGTTAGAAATTTCACTCAATTAGGCACACTAGCACAAACACTTGTCTTCGGAACAAGTGCGTCATTATTTATTGGTGCTGCCGGAAGTCCATGTACATTTAATGCAACTACTATAAATTTTTCGGCAGGACGAGTTCGCTCACAAAGCACCACATATAACAGTACTTCCATTTCATTTTCCAAAACCGGTGCAACTGCCGATGATAACGGCGACAATTTTTTTGGTGGACCTGTCACTTTTTCAAACTCAGGAGGAGCCGAATTCAGGTTTTCGAGCACCATTGCAAGGGATGTTTTTTTATCAACTGTTGCTCTTAATAATAGCGGAGCAGGGATGATATCGATGTCGCGCACATTTGATACCGATTATGATTTTAATATTGAAATAAACAATCCGAGTGTAACTGCTGGCGGAGGAATTCAATTTGGTGCGAACGGAGGATCATCAACCCTTGCAAGTGGTAGAACCATTTCTGTAGGAGGAAGTGGATATGAATTTGGCTATTTGTATTTGTTCCGTTTTAATCAATTAGGAGGCACCCCACAATCTATCACGCTAGGATCAAATTCTACTTTGCTACGTATTGGGGCACAAGGAAACTTAATCTCTGGTTCAAATTTTTCCGGAGATTTTTCTGGAACTGCGGCTGGAATAGAACTTACAGGATCAACTTTTCAAGGTAGTAGCGTTTTTAATCAGACATCAACAGCTGGAGGAAACAGAACTTGGGGAGGTAATACTTTTCAGGGACCACACACAATTAACAATTACGGTACTGCAGGTATCCAATGTTCTCAATTATTTGCCGCAGAAACTTACCTATCAACTGTAGTTGTTAATTTGAGTAACAGCGGTGGTGTTAGTCTTGCGCGTACATTTGACACCCAGTTTCCTCAAAATATAATTTTATCAAGTACATCAACTGGATCTGTTGCCTTTGGTTTTAATGGAGGAAGCAGCACTCTTGCAAGCGGAAGAACCATTTCCATTAGCGGTTTGGGGTATACAGGTAATTTTCTATATCTCTATCGCTTCAACCAAATTGGCTCTACACCACAATCACTATCCATTAACGGAGCAAGCTCACAAATTGAATTGGGGTCAGCAGGTAATGCATCTTATGGCTGTGTTTTTGACGGTAACCTTACCATTAATGCTGTTAATTATGTTATTGTAGGAAACACGTTTAACGGCAACTGTAGCTTTACTAAAACCGGAGCCGGAACACATGATGCAAGCATTGGTGCAAACACCTTTAATGGAAGTTTTTCCCTGACCAACAATTGTACCGTCAGTAACATTTTACTTCGGTTTTCCAACTTGTTTGGTTCGGACACATTCAATGGTCCTGTAACTTTAAATTCGAATTGCCTTAATGGGGGGATGGAAATGGGAAGAACATTTGATAGTTTTTTTAACAATAATCTTCAAATCAATTCTACTAATGGTTTCATCTATTTAGGTGTAGGTGGCGTTTCCTTAAGCGGCAGTTGTTTTCTAGCCACTAACCACACAATCACTACACCTACATTTTCCGGAGGGACTTTGTTTTTCAGACGATTTGAACAATTAGGTATAACACCTCAAACGATTTCTGTAACCGGAACAGCAAATATAGAATACGGAAGTGCAGCAGCTGGTTTCAGCAACTCTTATTGTGTATTCAACGGAGATCTTAATTCAATATCATCCGGTAGTACCAGCATTTGTAATTCAAGTTTTAAAAGAAATGCTACTATTTCGGCTTTACGATATCCTAACGTAATTAATTCCTTTTTCAATGAAAATGCAGGTACATCCAATATCTCGCGTGTAGGTGGAACTACAAACGATGATCTTGGTGGAAACAATGTATTTTATTCGAATTTAGTGTTTGTAAACACAGGGTCTGGTCGATTTAGAATGGGAACTATAAGCTACGGTGGCGATACTTTTCATGGTGATTTAGAAATAAACAACAGCGGAACGGGAACTATTTCTTTTGCACATGGAAATACAATTAACTCCATTTCGGGAAATATAAATTTTATCAACTCAAATACAGGAACAATTATTTTTGGAGAAACATCTACTATCAATTCGAGCACTCTCGCAGGAACATTAAATGCTCTCTCAGGAAATTTTACAAACGGTACTATTTCCATACGATTTATGACACAAAACGGCGGTGCCAATCAGTTTACAGGTACTGGTTCTGCCGTTTCTCTTGTTAATCATAATAGTATTATCAATGGTTCAATGGATATTAATACTACCAGTTCAGTTACCCTTACCAACAACACTTTCAACAATGCAATAAACTCCAACTCAGGAGGGACCAGCACAATAAGAACTAACACATTTAATGCAGTTTCAAATATCACTTCGGCTTCGTTTATCCTTGGAGGAACACCTGCGCAGGGAAATACTTTTAATGGCGTAACTAGCTTTCTCAAAAACGGCACCTCCAATGATGATAATAATGGCGGAAACATATTTAACAACCAAGTCAGTTTTACTACCACTAATGTCACCGGGAGATGG
The DNA here is from genome assembly GCA_046289975.1 of Flavobacteriales bacterium. Lineage (GTDB taxonomy): Bacteria > Bacteroidota > Bacteroidia > Flavobacteriales_D > UBA2798 > UBA2798. The sequence continues at coordinate 10,696 of JBKBUQ010000061.1, forward strand.
CGATTAGGTACAACAACCGACGACTTTAATGATAATGTCCTCTTCTCCCAAAATGCAGTTGGAATTCTATCACCTTCCTATTCAGCTATTAGTTTCTATTCTGGAAATGTAACATTCTCATCACCAGCTGGCACATCCATAACCTCCGGCTCAGGTGCCGGTCGAAGTACATTTGATGGAAATAATGCACAGAGCATTAACCTTATATCCGGAAATTTACCGGTATTTACAAGAATGACTCTTGATAAAACCTCAAATGCAGTTACTTTAAATTGTCCGATAAGTATTACTGTAGATTTTTCTCCAACGTCAGGTATTTTAAATTCCTCATCAACCAATATTATTACACTTGCAAATGGAGCAACAACAACTATTGGAAACTCGAATAGTTATGTGGATGGGCCATTCGACTATCAAATGGCAAGCAATAGCATATCCAGGAGAACATTGAACTTCCCTATTGGAAAGGCATCAGATTGGAGACCGGCTATCCTAGAGGTTTCTCACAACAACAACACTTCATACACCTACAGAGGCGAACTATTTAACAGCAGTGCAGAGGCTCTTGGATGGACAAAACCAGGCTCAATTGATCTCGTTTCTCTAGTTCACTGGTGGGATATTGACAGATTCCTAACGAGTACTATGACTGCTAACTCAACCACCAATTTAAGAACCGGTCTCACTGACCGACCAATAATTACACTACATTACGGTGCAAACGACGGAGTAACAGATCCATCAAATTTGGTCATTTGCAAGAATACTTCCGGAGCACCAACTACTTGGATTAATATCGGAGGAAGCGGAACCGGTGCGGGGGCAGGAACGATAACCTCAACCTCCAGCCCAAGTATTTTTAACTCATTCAGTCGATTTACTTTAGGAAACCTATTGGGAGGAACAAATCCTCTACCTGTAGAATTATTAACGTTTACAGCTGAAAGATCAAGCAAGGATGTAGAATTAAATTGGGTTACCGCATCAGAACAAAACTCCTGGTATTTTGAGGTTGAGCGATCATTAAATGGACTTGACTGGCAAAGCATTATCCATCAAACTGCTGCAGGAAATTCGACTACATTACTTACCTACTCGACACTGGATTATAATGCACCACAAGAAATACTTTACTACCGCTTAAAACAAGTTGATTTTGACGGTACCACAAACTACTCGGCAATCAGAATTGTATATCCGGAAAATGATGAACCCGAATTAGTTCTTTATCCTAATCCTTTGGTAAACGGAACCAGTCTTTACATAAAACCAAATAGTTCAATTACCTCAATTGATTTTGAATTATTTAATATTTCAGGAAAACTGGTTGGTAGTTTTTCCGGAAGTGTAACAAATGGAATTATAGAATGGCCCATTACTGAATTCACTCCAGGCACATATATCATTAGAATTTGTTTGAACGAAAAAACATACAGTTCTAAAATTATAATTGAATAAATCTAATACTGCTCATACCAATTAAACTTTTCATGCACAATTTTAGATTTTTCTTTTTTAAGGTAACTTAAATAGGATGCTGCTACAGGAGAATGTTTTTTACCTTTCAACCAAATTAAACTCCAGGTCGTTTTAATAGGTAATCCTGATACAGGAATGATCTGAAGTTCCTTATTGTGCAATTCATTCCTAATACCAATTAAAGGCATTATTGAATATCCCATTTCAGCCAGTAATGCTTGTTTTATTGCTTCGTTGGTGGTCAGTTCCATTTTTTGCAATACACCAATAGAATTTTTCTTAAAGTAATTTTCCATAGATCGTCTTGTTCCTGAACCCTTTTCGCGAAATATCAAGGGTAGATCTTTAAATACCTCTTTTGCTTTTTGAGTTTTGCCAATAGGAGATTGACCACTACCTACCAGGTAGAGTTTGTTTTGGAGCAAATCAAGTTTTTCGATATTTAATGAAGTCGGCAATACTGAAACCAAAGCGAAATCAACTTCATTGTTTTCGAGACTTGTAACTACTTTTTCTTTGTTTGTCACATCCATGATCAATTCAATACCGGTATGCTGATGGATAAAATCATTCAGGAAAAAAGGCATGACATAGATCCCGGTGGAAACAATTGAAATTTTCAGTTTTCCTGACAGTTTACCTTTATAGGCCAAGGTCTTGTAATTGATTGCATGCACCTGCTCAATGATATTTTCCGCTGCCTTCGCAATCTCTCTTCCAAAATCAGTGATGTGAATTCTGCGACCAACAACTTCGGTTAAGGGAATATCAAACTGATCTTGGAAATTCCGAAGCTGAATAGAAACAGCAGGTTGGGTAAGATGCAATTCTTCAGCCGCTTTTGTTACACTTTGGGTCTTTACAATCTTCAAGAAAACCTGCAACTGGTTGAGCGTGTAATTCATAAATTTTATTTATAAATTATATTACAAACATAAATAAAAAATTATAATCATAATTACTCACCTTTGCCCCGTTCTTTGAAAAAAACGTTTTCACCTTAACTAAAAACAACAATGGACTTCAGTCTGCTTATTGATAATCTGACCAATCCGGCATTATTATTCTTTGTGCTCGGAATTGTAGCTGTTTACCTTAAAAGTGACCTTACGATACCGGAAAACTCTTCCAAGTTTATTTCCTTGTACCTACTGTTTGCAATCGGATTCAAGGGCGGGCAGGAATTATCGCATGAAACGTTTACGTTCGAAATCGGAAGATCGATGCTTTTTGGAATTTGCATTTCTCTGCTTATCCCTCTTTACACATTCTTTATTCTAAAAAGAAAACTGAGCGTACTTGATGCAGGAGCAATTGCTGCGGCTTATGGATCGGTGAGCGCAGTAACATTTGTAACCGCGGTTAGCTTTCTGGAAACCCAGCAACTTCAATTGCATGGTCACATGGTTGCTATTATGGCTTTAATGGAATCCCCGGCAATTATTATGGGACTTATACTTATCTCCATATTTAATGCTAATGAAAATGAAAAAATACAAAAGAGAACAGCAATCCGACATTCATTTACCAATGGAAGTGTATTGCTCATATTGGGAAGCTTGATCATTGGATATTTTGCAAACGCAAAACAGGCCGAGGGGATCAAACCGTTCACCAATGATCTTTTTAAAGGTTTTCTGGCAATATTCTTACTCGACTTGGGCATAACCAGTGGAAAAAAACTAAAAGCCTTCTTTTCCTATGGATGGTTTCCACTTCTATTTGCGATCCTGATTCCATTAATAAATGGTTGCATCATCGCAGCATTAAGTTCAATTGTTACACAGGAAATAAGTAACCGATTCATCTTCGCTATTCTTGCTGCCAGCGCCTCCTATATAGCAGTTCCTGCAGCAATGAAGATTTCTGTTCCTAAAGCCGATCCCGGATTATTTTTACCTATGGCATTGGCAGTTAGTTTCCCTGTAAATATTACAATTGGAATGCCACTCTATTTTCTGGTTGTGCAGCATACATAATCATGACACTCTTCTTTTACGAAACACCATAAGGTGGTACTATCAAAAATACCTTTCAAAAACCAATGAATCCATAAGAATATCTTTTCCGGTTTCTACAGGTCCGTAATCTGAATTTTCCATTCTTGCTTTGCGAAAATGAAAATTGTTTCCAACTCTTGTAAAATCCTTTTTCCCGGTAGAATCTAAAAACTCTTTAATTCTTGACTCCGTTTTTCGGGTGTTTTCCGACCAATTGTAGTTGGATTCTGCTGAGATTTTTTCCAATATGATTTCCGGCTTTTCATCCCATTTTATGGTCTGTCCGATAAAATGATCCATTCCTCTCATCCAATACTTTCTGGTGGTTTCTCCTCCCGATCCGACATAATCCGCAATAAACACAACCGAATCATTCTCGAACAATTCGAATAATTGTTCTTCGTAACCACCTTCACTTGCGTTATCATAGATCGAGGTGCGAATTTCTAATCTCTTATCGAAAATAAAAGTTGTGTTGGTAATATCGTAAGCCCCGAAATACTCAATGGAAAAAAAAGGAAAGGTCGCTTGTTCCTGTTTGGCAATTTCCAAAAACGTTTCGTGAAGCGATTTCAAATAGTAAAACCCACTATCCGTTTGCTCATCATCATACAGATATTTATCGGGTAATTCATAGTCCAAAATACTTCCAACATCCGTAGTTGCAGTATCCGTCGCATCCTTCACCGATAAGGAGTTGACATTTTCCTTTATAGTGTTTGTGCATGAAGTTGCGAAAACCACAAACAATAAATTAAACAACACTATTCGAATATTCATAATCAAAGAAATTAATAAAAAATCGTATGGACCACCTCCCAATTTTAGGAAGAAAATTATTCCAAATTCAGCATTAAGGAATCTTGTGCAAAAGTCCCACCATCAGTAAGATCTAGGAGTTCTTCCACGCTTAAAAATCGGTTTCTTTTGATATTATCCAAAACGATAATCGTATGATCAAGGGTTGTATTCCGGATAAACCAAGAACGAAACCCCTTCCACCATCCGGTATGATACACTACTTTATAACCTGCAAACGATTTTTTTAATCGCCAACCCAAACCATAATTATCCTTTCCTTTTAACTCTTCTTCCGAGTGTTGCGGTTCGAATGCTTCTTTCCAGGATTGTTTTGAAAGTAATTTACCTGCCCGAATTGCTTCACTGAAAAGGTAAAGATCTCCAACTGTAGAATACATTCCTTTATCGCCTGTAACCCCGTTTTGGTAATGATCATCAATCAGCCGACCTTTCCAATCATATCCATTCAATGCACTGTCAACTACATCACCTTTGCATTTATCGTAAATAAAAGAGTTTTTCATTCCCAATGGAAAAAAAACAAATTCGGTCATAAAATCTCCAAAAGCTTTTCCTGATACACTTTCGCTATGCTCATTCTCTTCTTCTATATGCAACATGTTGCCGTTTCCGTTTGATAC
>JBKBUQ010000062.1:0-6777 GCA_046289975.1 Flavobacteriales bacterium
AATTGGTGGAAACTTTGAATACATGGCATCAGATAAAGTTGGTGTTGGGCTAGAGGTAAATTATTCCACCTTTGGGATTGAGTGGGACAATGCTGATTCTGCTTCCGGTGTAGTTTACAATTATAAAGCCAGCGTTAACCGTACCCGTATCATGCCCCGTTTCAATATCCATTTTGGAGCAAGTGAGAATTTTACGGGCTATTTTGGTATTGCAGCCGGTTATTTAATGACCAAATACAAATTGACCACAAACGATCCAAACCGTCAGAATGAATCCACTCCCGGATTGCTACCTTTCGCTATGCGTATTGCTTTTGGTGGTCGCTATTATTTCTCCGACAATATTGGTATCCATATGGAACTCGGGCTTGGCGGTGGAGCACTTATCCATGCCGGATTGAGCTTTAAGTTTTAATCATTAGGTCCCTGCCAAAAACGGGGACCTTTTTTCTTTCCAACTATGAAAACTATTTTCCTTTCACTTTTCTGCTTCCTAGTTTTTTCATTTTCCGTGGCTGCACAAACTCCGGGTGAAGTTGTGATTTTGCGTGTGGAATATGCCAAAAAATCCTCCGGCATCGAACACCGCATGCAATTGGATGCAGGTATTTCAACCCAACATTACCTAAGCGGCAAGGTGATCAACGAAAAAGGTGTTGTTCGTATAAAGTCCGACGAAAAAACGGAATCCTTTACCAACGAAGTTGACCTTTTAAGCTATTTGCAGAAAAATGGATTTCGATTGCTTCAGGTTTTTAACCAGACAATAATGGGTGAAACTTATCAGGTATATCTCCTTGAGAGGCCCTGATTGTGTATTTTTGCCCGCATGCAACTAAAAAACGATATCATTCTCCGTGCGGCAAGGGGTGAACAAACAGAACGTTACCCCGTATGGCTGATGCGTCAAGCCGGAAGAATCCTTCCTGAATACCGGGCTGTACGTTCCAAACTCCGTGATTTTAAAGAATTGGTGGAAACACCTGAACGAGCTGCAGAGGTAACCATTCAACCGGTTGATATCCTTGGCGTTGATGCCGCAATTATTTTCTCGGATATTTTGGTTGTGCCCGAAGCAATGGGCTTTACCTACCAAATGCTCGAAGCGAAAGGACCTTGGTTCGAACATCCTTTAATCGGACCGGACGACCTTAAACGATTGATTGTTCCCGATGTACACGACCAGCTCCATTATGTTATGGAAGCGTTGAAAATCACCAAAAAAGAACTGAATGGCAGAGTTCCACTCATCGGTTTTGCAGGTGCTCCTTTTACTATTCTGGCCTACATTATAGAAGGTCAGGGAAGCAAAACGTTTAGCAAGGCACGGAAGTTGTTATACACTCAACCGGATCTTTGTCATAATGCCCTTGACCGGATAACGCGCACCACCATTGCCTACCTGAAAGCACAAATTGCAGCAGGGGCAGACATGGTGCAACTATTCGACTCCTGGGCAGGTTTTCCCACACCGGAACAATACCGCGAATTCGGAAGCAAATACATCAGACAGATCTGTGAAGCGATCACTGAAGTACCCGTTACCGTTTTTGCAAAAGGAGCCTATTTTGCACGCGAAGAATTTGCAAAAATCCCCTGCCGGACAATTGGTCTCGACTGGAACATGGATATGCGCGAAAGCCGTGCTATTGTTGGACCTGAAAAGACTTTGCAGGGAAATCTCGATCCATGTGTTTTATATGGTAGTCCGGATGTTATTCGGAAGGAAACCATAAAAATGCTGGAAAGTTTTGACGGAGGACTGCATATTGCTAATTTAGGCCACGGTGTTTACCCAGATACCAATCCTGAACATGTTAAAGTATTCATAGACACAGTAAAAGCATACCAAAAACCACGATCATGAAACTAAGAATCCTATTGAGCGCAGTGCTGTTGAGCAGTCTGGTGGTAAACGCACAGGACGATAAAAACCTGGTAAAAAACCCCAGCTTTGAAGCCATTAACGGAAAGCTTAAGAAGCCAAAACAGCTAGAATTGGCAACAAACTGGACTTCCCCTACAGCTGAAAAAGCGGATTTGTATTCCCGTTCGGTTAAAGAATTACCGGTGAGTGCCCCCGAAAACACCAATGGAAAAGAAACTCCTGCAGACGGAAACAATTATGCCGGTGTTATGATGTATTCATTCGGCGATAAAGCTCCCCGTACTTACATTATGACTGAATTATTAGGCCCATTAAAAGCCGGTGTAAAATATTGTGTACGATTCGATGTAAGTCTTTCCGACAACTCGAAGTATGCTGTAAATAACATTGGTGCGCACGTTTCGAAAAAGCCTTTTGGATTTGAAGACAAGCGCTCTATTATGGCAGAAACGCATGTAAAAAATTCGAAGAATAAAATTTACAACAACACTTATGGATGGGAAACCGTTTGTGCAGTTTTTACTGCAAGTGGAGGTGAAAAATACCTGACACTTGGAAACTTTAGTCCAACCAAGGATACTAAAAATGAAAAAGTGACCAAGCCAAAGGACTCGAAAGCCCAACAGCTTCCTTTTGCGTATTACTATATCGACAAAGTATCCGTTTTCCAGCTCGATAGCATTGAAGAATGTCAGTGCGAAGCGAAAGAAAAGATTGAAGAAGCGACTGTAATTGTTGGTGAAGGATATACCTCTAACAAAGAGTTCAAGCTCAAGGAAAAAATTGCACATGAAAAAGTATTCTTCACGCATTTGAGCACAGACATCAATCAGATTGGTCTTGAGTCGATAAACGTACTTGTTGACCTCATGAACAACAACCCTGACGCAGTTATTGAGGTGCATGCACATTCTGAGAGCTCAGAAGTTGCAGCAGCAACCAAGGTGGACACTGCCAAGGATCTGGCCAAGCGCAGGGGTGAGGCTGTGGTGAAACAACTTGAAAAAGCAGGAATTTCAACCAACCGTATCATTCTGGTGATCGACGATGACAAAGACCCTGTTTCCAAGGGAGAATCGGAATCGGATAAAGCCAAAAACCGACGTGTTACATTCCAGTTAAGAGAATAATCATACTACCGAAATGCAAAGGGAGGTCCAATGACCTCCCTTTTTTTTATCTTCGCTTCCATGTCGGAAACCATTACCAAAGGCGATAAAAAACTGATTCGATCATGGGCATTCTATGATTGGGCAAACTCTGCTTATCCGCTGGTAATTACTACAGCTATTTTTCCGATTTTTTACGAAAACGTAACCCGTACGGATGTAAAAGACGAGCTTGGAAACATAATTGGTCATTCGGATACTGTTACGTTTTGGGGGCATCATTTTCACAACACGGAATTGTATTCGTATGTAGTGGGATTGTCGTTTATTTTGGTTTCCCTTTTCTCACCAATACTATCAGGTGTAGCAGATTATACCGGCAGGAAGAAATTGTTCATGCGTTTATTTTGTTACCTGGGAGCAATTTCCTGTGCATCACTTTATTTTTTTAATAATGATTACCTCGGACTGAGTTTATTGTCGGTATTTTTTGCCTCCATTGGATTCTGGGGTTCATTGGTATTTTACAATGCATATCTCCCCGAAATAGCCGAACCCGAAGATCACGACAGCATCAGTGCGTTGGGCTTTGGACTTGGATACTTGGGTAGTTCCATATTGCTTATCATTAACCTGGTATTGATTCAGGCCTTTGAAATGAATGCGCGGTGGGCCTTTGTTACTGTGGCAATTTGGTGGATAGGCTTTGCGCACCTCAGTTTTGCGCGATTACCCAAAGGACAACGCAACGGAGAACCACGTAAGAATATTCTTACCAATGGATTTCACGAATTGGGAAATGTATGGAAAGAGTTAAAACATCATAAACAGCTCAAACGCTTTCTTGCTTCCTTTTTTATTTACAGCATGGGAGTACAAACGGTAATGCTGATGGCTGTTTTGTTTGCAAAAAAAGAAATTGAAGGACTCGAAGAAAGCAGTCTGATTATTTCAGTATTGATAATTCAATTTTTGGGAATACTCGGATCCTTCCTTTTTTCGCGGACATCACGAATGATCGGAAATATTAAAACATTAGGCATCGCATTGTTTCTTTGGGTTTGCATTTGTGCAGGAACGTATCAATTCGTGTATTCGGCAAGCGGATTTTACATTGTAGCAGCAAGTGTAGGCCTGGTAATGGGAGGTATTCAGTCATTATCCCGATCCACGTATTCCAAACTTTTACCGGAGACCGATGATCATGCATCGTTTTTCAGTTTTTATGATGTGGCTGAAAAAGTGGGGATTGTGATTGGTATGTTCTCCTTCGGATTCATTGAAGGAATTACAGGAGGAATGCGTAACTCCATTCTTGCCCTGGTAATTTTCTTTGTGATCGGATTCCTCATTCTGCTCACCATACCCAAATCAAAGCACGTCAACTGACATCAACTCTTGTATTTTCATCCATGACCACGACAGCGAATTACGACATTGCCATTATAGGAGGAGGAATTGTAGGTGCCGCCACATTTTACAAATTACAGACAAGGTATCCACACCTTAGAATTTGTCTGATTGAAAAAATGTCCAGGCTTGCGGATCATCAAACAGGAAACAATTCCGGAGTTATTCATTCCGGATTATACTACAAGCCCGGATCGCTGAAAGCAAAAAACTGCATTTCCGGAAGACATGAGTTGGTTGCATTTGCACGCGAATACAACATCAAGCACGATGTATGCGGAAAAATTGTGGTTGCTACCGACGAAAAAGAATTGCCTAATCTTGAAAAGATCTTTAAAACCGGATTAGAAAATAAAATTGAAGGGATTGAAAAAATTGGTCCGGATAAAATCCGCGAAATCGAGCCGCATTGTGTAGGCATTGCCGGCATATGGGTGCCATGTACCGGCATAATCGATTTTCGCGGAGCAACGGAGAAAATGGCGGAGATTGCGCTTTCAAAAAATACTGAATCGCGATTATTTCTGAATGAGGAAGTGAAATCGATTGATCATCATGAAACGCATTCCGTAATCCATACTTCAAAAGGAAAACACATTGCAAACAAACTCATTTTTTGTGGTGGACTACAGGCTGATCGTCTTGCAAAGATGGACAAAGTCAGTATTCGGGAAAAGGTGGTAGGATTCAGAGGAGATTATTATGAACTCACAGAGCAAGGAAAACACAAAGTGAAGAATCTCATTTACCCTGTACCCAATCCGGATTTCCCATTTCTGGGAGTGCATTTTACCCGAATGACAGACGGCGAAATAGAGTGTGGACCGAATGCAGTATTCACCTTCAAACGCGAAGGCTATGGCAAAACAGATTTCTCTTTACGCGACAGTTGGGATGCACTCACGTATATTGGAACATGGCGATTGTTCATGGCAAATATGAAATTCGGAATCAATGAATACCGACGCGCATTCTCGAAGCGTTTGTTCTTAAAAACCCTTCAGCGAATGGTTCCTTCATTAACCATGGACGATATTCACCCCGGAAGAGCAGGAGTCAGGGCATTGTTATTGGCACGAGATGGAGACACACGTGATGATTTCAGAATTGAAACTGCCGGCAATTCCATTCACGTCTTAAACGCCCCCTCCCCTGCTGCAACTGCCAGTCTTGCCATTGGCGGACAAATTGCTGATATGGCCGAAAAACAATTCGGACTGCACTAATTTTTGGCCATCAATCATTTTTTTCTTAATCTTTAGGTGCGAATGATGCTTCTGTCTTTTGGCATTGTGATCCGCATATTCCAAAAACCAAAAAAGTCCGTTATGAAAAAAATGCTACTGCTCATTCTTATCGTATTTACCGGAACATTTTCATTTTCACAAATGGTTTGCAATCCAAGTGGAAATGTATTTATCTACTCCAATTACGACGGAGGCGAACTGAACATTGATGTAGACCTCAATATTCCCAATATTAAAATTGGTGTTGTTGGATATGAAGCAACACGGGTAAATATTACCGGTACATTTTCCGGGAATGTTACGGAGGTAATTTACGCCGGCTATCCGAGCACCAACAGTACCCATTGTAGTGTACCTGTTGCAGCAACCAGTGTAAATGGTGTATCCTCTTCCATTGTTAGCATCCTTAGTTTTCCTGCAGCCACTTATTCCAATCCGAACGGGTACAACAGTATCATTTGCAATTACAGCTGCAATACCACCTCCAGCCAGGGAGGGTGTAATACGCCAGATCAGGTTGCGCATTATTTTCTCACTCAATTTGGCGGAAGCATGTATTCGCATCTAACACAATACGGCTGTTGGGTAAGTTCTACCATTTACCGCATATCCGACGGAGGCGATTGTTGTGCACAACCCGCAGTAGCGCCCGTAGCCAATTTCACAGCTTCTGAAACAACAATTTGCGAAGGAGAATGCATCGATTTCACTGACAACTCCTCCGGAACACCAACATCTTGGACATGGACATTAACCGGTGCATCCACAACAACAAGCAGCACACAAAATCCAAGCGGAATTTGCTATCTAAATGCTGGAAGCTACACTGTTACACTAACTGCAAGCAACACACAGGGAACAAGTACATCCACTACAAGTATTACAGTAATCGCACCTCCTGCAATTCCGGTTATCAATCTTTCAGGAAACAATCTCATTACAAGCGGAGGATCCGGCTATCAATGGAATCTAAACGGAACACCTATTTCGGGAGCAACAACAGCTTCCTATACACCTACTGCAAACGGAAACTATACGGTAACCATCACCAATGCATCCGGATGTTCTTCCACTTCATTGCCATTCTCCTATAACTCTGTTTCAGTTAATGAAACAAATGCAA
>JBKBUQ010000062.1:6787-15607 GCA_046289975.1 Flavobacteriales bacterium
AACAGATTGGGCATTGGTATTTCCTGTTCCGGCAACTGAATTTATTCACCTTAAAATAGCAGAATCCATGAACTGCACTTGGGGAAGTATTACAGATATCACAGGAAAAACAATTCTGAAATTCCCTGTCAGCACTAATCAAATGCAACTTGACATCAGTTCTATACCTGCGGGCACCTATATCCTCACGCTCACAGGAAGTGAAAATGTTCTGACCAAAACCATCCAGATACAATAACCCCGCAAAAAACAATACATCTAAAAAACGGGAAGTAGTAGCTTCCCGTTTTCTTTTACGGTAAATACCTTAGAAGATAAAAAAATGCGGATCACTATCTTTAGCTTTTCCCAATTCAAAAAATACCCATGAAAAAATTCCGGTTTATTCTTTTCCTTTTGATTGCTGTCGCAGCTAATGCACAAATTAGAATTGTACCGCAAACCGGACACATCGGCTGGTTTACCATGGATGTTTCGCCCGACGGAAAACGAATGCTGAGTGCCGGTCCCGAAGGGAAAGTAATCATGTGGGACCTTGTATCGTTCAAGGCAATTTGGTATGAATACATTCACCGCGCACCAATCAACCAGGTTAAATGGCGTATGGATAACCGCTATTTTTTAACAGCATGCGAAGATTCTACCGTAACAGTTTGGGATACGGAATCGATGAAAAAAATCAGAACCTATCATAGCAAATACCCTATTACCAGCGCAGCATTCAATCCAAAAGCTGATCTGATTACTTATGGCGATACCCAGGGAAATATTTTTATGTTCCATTTGGTGAGCAATGAACAAATTCTGCATTTTAATGTAGGCTCCTCGGTAAACGATATGGTTTGGGTCGACAATGGATATGTCCTTTTCGCAGGCACAGAAAAGCACGGGGTAATGGGGTTCGAGATGGACAAGGGGAAAAAAATACTCGACATGAAAATGACCGATGCTGTAACTGAACTGCAATTGAGTCCGAACAATAAAATTCTGATCATAAATCTTGCCGGTGGCTCTACAGAAATCTGGAATCCTTCAACAGGAAAAGGATACGGCAGTATGCAAAACGCTGTCGTAAAAAGCAAAAACGGGTACAAGCAATTTTCTCGACCCGCAGCCACTTTCGATGGTCAGTTTGTGCTGATGTACGACAAAGATCACAATTTACAAATTGGAAGATTGGATCCTGTGCTTACCCAGATTTACGATGCAAAAATGCTGCAGAATGAGATCCGGATGATCAAGGCGAGTCCTGCCAACAATTCATTTCTGCTAGCTGACATGGATGGCGGTATCTGGATCTGTTTTTTCACGGAGAATGATTTTAATGATCAATCCAGACTCTATTGGCACAAGATGTTGTTCGAGCCGGAAAGAATCAGAAATCTGTATTTTAAACCGAACGATGAATCCATTGCCATGAAGGGTTCCTACGAATACGAATTCAATTTTAAAACAGGTGACCTTACACGAAGAGAGGATGATTCCACTGCGTTGGAAAATACCACCACCACGATGAAATTCTTTTCTCCTTCAAGAATGGCAGATGGAATTTATTATGCCATTCATACCACCAAGGATGAAATGTACAAAATCAAAGATCAGGAATATGTTGAACCGGTAACGATGTATGCCCTGAGCAAAGACACTGCTGTAGTAGCGTATATCGACAACAATCAACTCAACATTTACCACATAAAGGAAGCGCGTTTTCTAAAACAGGAGAAAGTTAATCTGAAAGGATACACACTCTTCAACGGACACCTCAACAATCAATTTGTAACGCTCGACAAAAAAGGCTTGCGCTTCATTGAATGCAATACACTTCAGGAAAAAACGCTGAAAGATGCAGGTAAATTACAATTGGCATGGCTTACAGCAAGCGAAGACAACAGTATCGTTCATGCCTGTGATACAAAAGGAATTTATTATAGCTGGGAAACCGCAAGTGGAAAAGCGATGGCGGCAAAAGGTGATCTGGCAAAAATAAAAATCAGTCAGTTTGAGGTCGACAAAAACAACAGCATGATGATTGCTACCACAATTGATCAGCGACTGGTACGTATTGAACTTGCAAGCGGAAAAATCACACACGAACTCAACCGAAAACTACCACCGGTCATTCATCTCAGCATCAATCACAAATGCGATCGTGTAGCCATTGCAGATCTGGATGGAGTAGTTCATATTTTCGATACGCAATTACAAAATGAAATCATCAGTATCATTCCATCACCAACAAACGGATTGATTGCCTTTACACCTGACAATTATTACATCGCCACAAAAGAAGCTGCACAAAATGTGGCACTAGTAAACGGTAATTCCGTTCTCGGATTTGAACAAATTGATCTCAGGTACAATCGGCCCGATAAAGTTCTCTCTTCCATTGGAATCGCGGATGCCGGAGTAATCGCTTCGTATGAACGAGCCTGGAAGAAACGAATGGAGCGTTCAGGAATAATGGAAAACACAGGAAATGAAGTCCCCACTATTGAACTGGCAAATTTCAAATCGATACCCCTAACGACTGAACAAACAGAAATTGAACTTCATGTTAAAGGAACCAGTGAGAAAGGAATAAAAGCCGTAAAAATCTGGGTACGGGGTGTTCCTGTTCTAGGTAGAAACGGAAAGGAGTTTGCGTCGAAAGACATTAAAAATTCTATTGACATTAAACTAAAGGCACCTCTGATTTTTGGAACCAACAAGATTGAAATTGCAACCGTAAGTACAAACGGAACCGAATCGGAAAAAGTAGAATTTCTGATCACCGGAAAAAAAGAAATTCCTCAGGATCTGTACATCGTGAGCATAGGTGTAAGCAAGTACAACGACAACCGCTACAACCTGCGTTATGCCGATAAAGACGCAACAGATCTGGTTGGTGCACTAAAAAACACAAGAGCATTTGCCAACGTTCACAGCGAACTGATCACCAATGAAAATGTAACCCGCGAAAAAGTAATTGCAACAAAAGAGCTCCTTAAAAAATCAAGACCAAACGATGTTGTGCTGGTTTTTGTTGCCGGTCACGGTTTGCGTGATGCCAAATACGATTATTATTTTGCCACACACGATATCGATTTTAACGATCCGGGTAAAAGAGGAGTATCGGACACCGAACTGGAGAACTTACTGGATGGCATAGGATCATTACGCAAACTGCTCTTTTTTGACACCTGCTTGAGTGGGGAAGTCGACAAAAATGAAGTCGAAACAACAGGAACGATTTCAACTGAAGCCGGCGATGTAAGTTTTCGGAACACTGGCATTGGTCTACGCAATAAACAACCATTGGGATTAAAAAACGCACAGTACCTTATGAAGGAAGTGTTTAATGATGTTAAACGAGGAACAGGAGCTACAGTTATCAGTTCGGCAGGAGGTGTTGAACTTGCAATGGAATCTTCCCAATGGAAAAACGGTTTGTTTACCTATTGTGTATTAACCGGACTAAAGGAAAAATCGGCAGACAAAGACAAAGATGGTGAAGTGAGTCTTTCTGAATTGCAGCAGTACGTTAAGAAAGAAGTTACACTTTTATCCAAAGGACGTCAGCTCCCTGATTTTAAATCTGCAAACATGGATTTGGATTTCAGGTTGTGGTGATCGTTATTCACCATTTTTCACGTTTGCGGATTTTTTGTTCTGATATTCACAATCGCTAAACAAAAGAGCGATTTGTTTACATGTATTTAATAGCGACTCCGCCTACAACAATGAACTTTGATCAAAATTCTGATCATGTTCAAATATTCCCTTTCCCTAATTTTGCTGACTGTTTCTATTATTAGCAATTGTCAAACAGTTATACGCGGACCTTATTTGCAAATGCCGACACACGAAAGCATCGTTGTAATGTGGCGGACAAGTAGCGCAACACAATCGAGAGTGGTTTTTGGTACCAATCCCTCCAATCTCAATTTGGTTGCAACTTCCGGAGGGAATAATACCGATCACAAAGTAATTCTCACCGGGCTTCAGCCGTTTACACGTTATTATTATGCAGTTGGGAATACAGGAAACATACTTGGTGGAGGAACCCTTCAGCATACTTTTTTAACCCATCCTGTTCCCGGAACCGAAATGCCAATTAGAATATGGTCTATAGGTGATTTTGGGAAAGGAAATGCGGGACAGATTGATGTGAAAAATGCGTATTTGAATTATGCCGATACTGGAATAACAAATGTATGGCTTTGGCTGGGAGACAATGTATATAATGATGGCAAGGACAGTGAGTATCAATCAAAGGTTTTTGGTTACACCGGCTTTAACGATCTTTTCAGCTGGATGCCTTTCTATCCTACACCCGGCAATCATGACTACAATGAAATTTGGGATGAAAGCACATTTCTGGGTATTCCTTATTCAAACATCCCACTCACCTCTCACCAAGGGCCCTATTATGATATTGTAGAAGTGCCTAAACAAGCAGAAGCGGGTGGTCATCCTTCCAATCTCGAAGTATTTTATTCATTTGATTATGGAAACGTCCACTTCCTCTCATTAAACTCAGAAATATGGGATCTTGGAAATACGCTGACTGCCATTAATCAGATGAAAAACTGGATTACACAGGACCTACAGCAAAACACGAAACTTTTCACTGTTGCTTTTTTTCACCAACCGCCTTATTCAAAAGGATCACATGATTCGGACAGCGGAATTGAACTGGTGATGAAGTGCATGCGTGAAGAGATCATTCCACTTTTGGAAAGCTATGATGTTGACTTAATTGTTTGTGGTCACAGTCATGTTTATGAGAGAAGCTATTTGATAAAAGGTCACTATGGTAATTCATCATCATTCAATCCAGCACAGCATTTAGTGAATGGAACTTCAGGCAACATTCAGAACAACACACCGTACATCAAAGATTCCTTACCCACATCGGATGGTAGTTTATATGTTGTATGTGGTAATAGCGGAAGCAGTGAGTCAGGCGCAAGTTTAAATCATCCCGTTTTCTTTTACTCAGAAGGAAGCAGCTATGGATCTTTCGTTATGGAAGTGTACAAAAACCGTTTGGATGGAAAATACCTGGCATCAAACGGAAACATAAACGATCAATTTACTCTTCTGAAAAAAAATATGATATTAAACCCCATTGCCAATCAAACCATTTGTCAGGGCGACATCATTTCAGTTCAGGCAACAACACAAGGTGGATCAGATCATATCGGATTTTCATGGACCGGTTCATCATCCACTTCCCAAAGTGCCAGCTTTTCACCGGCAACAAGCGGAATTTTTTTTGTAACAGCAATGGATTCACTAACAGGGCAACACATCACTCAATCGTTCAGTATTCAAGTATTTGCACCTGATCTTTCCCTTGATATTATCAATGACACTCTGTTTGCAGAATCCGGATACACTTATCAATGGATGCTAAATGGCACCCCCATTGCAGGAGCCAATCAAAATTATCTAGTTCCTGTAGTGAACGGGAATTATTCTGTTGTAATATCGCAAGGTGCATGTGTAGAAGTAAGTAACGTATTTCCCATTAATGGATTGTCTGATTCCAGTTCTGACTTTCTACCCGGAATATCTATTTTTCCTAATCCGGGAAATGGATTGTTCATCCTAAAATGTACAAGCTCAGAACCTATCGATTTCGTTGTTGTTGATGGACGAGGAAGAAAAATCCGGGATGGCCGCATTTCAAACACACCCTATCAAATTAATATTAGTAATGAAGAGAATGGAATCTACTTTCTCATTCTTAAATCCGGCCAAAAAAGCACTTCAAGAATACTTACACTACAAAAATAAATAACTAATAATTCAGGATTTATCGGGAACAATTCAAGGCCTGCTCAACCTCTGCAATGATATCATCGATATGTTCAAGTCCGGCCGAGATCCGTACCATACCGGGAGTGATTCCCACTGCTGTACGTTCTTCTTCGCTCAGTTTGGCATGCGTGGTAGATGCAGGATGAGAAACGATGCTTCGTGTATCTCCAAGGTTTGCTGTAAGCGATAACATTTTTACAGCATCCAAAAATCTTTTCCCGCGTTCGGCTCCGCCATTAAGTTCGAAAGTTACTATTGCGCCACCTGCCGACATTTGTTTTTTCGCAATTTCAAATTGTGGATGAGAAGAAAGAAAAGGATAACGAATCAGTAAAATATCTTCTTTCTTCTTTTCAAGCCATTGAGCAAGCTGAAATGCATTCGAGCAATGACGCTCCATCCGCACATCCAGTGTTTCGAGTGATTTGGATAATACCCATGCATTAAAAGGAGATAATGCAGGGCCTGTGCTTCGGCAGAATGCGTAAATCTCTTTGATCAGATTTTTTGGTCCAAGCACTACTCCACCCATTACGCGACCTTGTCCGTCGATAAATTTAGTAGCGGAATGAATGATCAGATCAGCACCAAATTTTATGGGTTGTTGAAGAAGCGGTGTTGCAAAACAATTGTCCACCACCAGAAGTAATTTGTGTTTTTTTGCGAATGCACCCAACCACTCCAGATCAATAATTTCCACTCCCGGATTCGTTGGTGTTTCTACATAAATCACCTTCACATTCGGAGTGAGCAGCGATTCCCACGACTCCGGTTTATCGATATCGGCATAAATAGTGGTAATGTTCCACTTCGGAAATATTTTGGTGAACACCGTATGCGTTGCTCCAAACACAGAACGGCAAGAGAGGATCTGATCACCACTCTTTAATAATGCAGCGAATGTCCCGAACACAGCAGCCATGCCCGAAGCAGTTGCGTAACCAGCTTCTGTACCTTCCAGCTTACACATCTTTTCTACAAACTCATCAACGTTCGGATTGGAAAATCGGGAGTAGATCGGACGTTCGATCTCATCTGCAAATGCAGCGCGCATTTCTTCTGCATCATCAAATACAAAACTGGATGTAAGAAACATTGGAACGGCGTGTTCCTTAGAACCGGAAACAGTTACCTGGGTGCGAATTGCCTCGGTTTGTTTTTTTGGTTTCATACCGTTTGTCCGTTTACAATGATCGCATATTCAATTTGCGCAGTCGGTTCCAGTGTCTTGGACACGGAACAATACTTTTGCATGGATAATTCAACTGCACGTTTTGCTTTTGCAGTATCAACTTCACCTTCGAAAGAAAAGTTAACCCGAATGATTTTGAACAAGGAAGGAACCACACCGTCTTCACGTTCACCATCTACCGTAATGGAAAATTTTTCGGGATTGATCTTTTGCTTATTCAAAATGGAGATGATATCGATTCCACTACATGAACCCAATCCTGCCAGCAAGAGCTCCATTGGACGCACACCTTTTCCCTCTCCTCCTATGGAAGGGTTGGCATCAATATCCACCGTATTTCCGCTTTCGTTAACGGCCTGAAAATGGAATTTGGAATTCCGGCGCTTTATTTCAATCTTCATTTCATGGGGCTTTGTTCTTCAAAGATAGGAAAAGAGATGTCCGTATTGCCCGATAGATTCCTGCACGATCTATCATTTTGACTAGATTTGCCCCAGCACATGAAACAGGTTTTTACGTATAATCTTCCGCTAAAACTCGAATATGGAGGTGAGCTTCCCAAGGTGGAAATCACGTTTCATACTTATGGAGAAATGAATCCCACCCGCGACAATGTTGTCTGGGTATTTCATGCCTTAACCGCAAACAGCGATGCGGCAGAATGGTGGAACGGATTAATTGGAGAAGGCAAACAATTTGATCCTTCGAAGTATTTTATTGTGTGTGCCAACATTTTAGGATCGTGTTACGGAACAACTGGCCCACTCAGCATCGATCCTTCAACACGCACCCCTTATTACCATCGCTTTCCGATTATCACCATCCGCGATATGGTAAAAGCACATCGCTTGCTTGCAAAATACCTTGGTGT
Source organism: Flavobacteriales bacterium (assembly GCA_046289975.1). Taxonomy (GTDB): domain Bacteria; phylum Bacteroidota; class Bacteroidia; order Flavobacteriales_D; family UBA2798; genus UBA2798. Next base: position 14,656 of record JBKBUQ010000062.1, read on the forward strand.
AAATAAAATTTTATTCGGACTGGGTGGTTCAATGGGTGGTTATCAATTACTGGAATGGGCTGCTGAAGAATCGGAACGTTTTGAAAACATTGTTTTGCTGGCCACCTCAGCTGCGGAATCTGCATGGGGAATTGCAATTCATACTACCCAACGAATGGCCATCGAAGCCGATCCCGACTGGAAAGAAAATCATCCGCAGGCAGGAAAAAAAGGTTTAATGACTGCACGTGGTGTAGGTATGCTGACCTACCGCAATTACGAAACTTATGTGCGTACCCAGCGCGATGAAGACGGCAGAATTGATGGGCATAGCGCAGAATCCTATATCCGCTACCAGGGCGAAAAACTTGCGCGGAGATTTAATGCCATGTCGTATTACACTCTTACCAAAGCGATGGACAGTCATCATCTCGGAAGAAAAAGAGGCTCGGTTGAAAGCGTACTGGCTCAAATTCAGTCGAATGTACTGATCATAGGCATTAGCAGCGATCTGCTTTGTCCACCTGCTGAACAGGAATTTCTGGCCCGACACATTCCCCATGCAACCTACCAACTCATTGATTCGTCTTATGGTCACGATGGATTCCTCATTGAATTCAGGGCTATAAGCGATGCAATTTCCGCTCATTTCAGATCCTGAATCAGATAAGGGTTAAATCTTCTCCCTTTTTAGGGATTTTTGTATACTACACATTCTAATTTCACTTTATGAGGCATTTCTCATTTCGGGTTGCAGCTATTTGCACCACTCTATTGATTTCAAATCAGGTTGGCGCACAATGTAGCCTGAGTATCACTACAACTCCGGCATCATTAAATTGCGGTGGAGGACAAGTTACCTTGCAGGCAGTATCTTCTGGCGGTGGAAATTTTGCGCTTAACAATGATTTCAATTTAGGAAATGCCGGCACGGGATGGACTCTTTCTCCTGCCGGAACATTTACCAACCCCT
>JBKBUQ010000063.1:0-15538 GCA_046289975.1 Flavobacteriales bacterium
TATGTTCCGGCTGTTGCGTAGGACTGTGAAGCATTTACACCGGTACCGTTATTCCCATTTCCAAAATTCCATGAATAGGATGTAATCGATCCGGAAGAAATTGTAGAAGTGGATCCTGAAAAATTAAATGCATTCCCTGTTAAACACTGAGCAGCTAAAGGCGTAATGTTAGCATCAATTACAACTCCGGGGTTAACGGTCGAAGAAATGGTGCGCGTACATCCGTTGTTATCGGTAACCGTTACAGTATAAACGCCAGCCACAAGACCAGTAATATTATAAGAGCCGCCTGAAGCTGCTATTTCAGTTCCGGCAGGATTTCCTGTAGAAGGACCTGTCCAACTTACATTATATCCTGCAACACCTCCAGAGGAAGTTACATTAATCGAACCTGTATTTCCACCTGAACATACAACAGCCGATGGTGTTGCAGATGCATTGAGAATTGCAGGCTGAGTGACACTTGCAACCGGCATTGTTGTGGTACAGTTATTTGCATCAGTTATCGTAACTGTATATGTTCCTGATCCTAATGATCCGATTACATAAGAACCACCGGCAGCAGGTATTTCCGTTCCGGCAGGATTACCTGCAGAAGTTCCGGTCCAGCTCACATTGTAACCTGGAGTACCACCACTTGCTGTTACATTTAGCGAACCTGTTGTTGCTCCGTTACATAAAATATTTGTTGGAGTTACAGTTCCAGCAATAGCAGCAGGCTGAGTGATTGTAATGGGGAAAGAATTGGTACAAGGACCCTGAGCCGTGAGATTAACTGTGTAGTTGCCTGCAGGTAAATTGGTAAATGTTGCAGTTGTTGATGCAGTAGGTCCCTGAGTTGCAATAACAGTTCCAACACCATTCACCAATTGATAAGTGAAGTTAGGGCTACCGCCTATTACGTTAGCAGTGATAGTACCATTTGTACCACCATTACATGTGGGTGGTGTCATTTGGGCAGTAAGGGAACAAGGCGCAACAATAGAACAGTTGGTTGCACCCGTACCACCGGTTTGAGAGAACTGAATATATCCGGCAGAACCGTTGTAATTGGTTATTAATAGCATATAAAATTGCCCCGCAACAGCTGCGGGTATAGTAGCCGTTTCAGTTGCGGCAATGGAATACGAGCAATCTACAGTAGCTGTTGCTCCTGTGATGTTGGCACAGGCATTTGCGACACTTGTAAACGGACCCCATAAGGCAAAGTCTACGTCAATTGGAATTCCTGCATTGGTAAACTGCTGCATTTGAATTTGTATACTACCTGTCGTCTGAACATTCAGGTACATCCACATTGGATTAGGTGTAGAAATAAGGCAATCATAAGTCCCGGAAGAAGGTATTCCCGTAGAATTACAATAGTTATATGCAGTTCCGGTACAGAAGGGATCGGCGGTTGCGCATGCGTTGTTTCCTCCTGCAGAATTACAACCTCCTGCTCCACCTGATGCTGATATCGCACAAATGTTAAAGTTACCGGTCTGATTCCCTCCAAAATCCCAAAGTCGAATATAGACTGTGCTCCCAGGTGTCAAACCTGTAAAAGTTCCCCCGGGCATTAGTCCGGAGAAGTCATCGGAACAGGCAATTTGTGTAAACGGACCAGAACAATTAGGAGCATTATACAATGCCATTGCAACATCCGTTAAGGTACCTGCAGTTGTTTGAATCTGAACACTACCGTTTGCAGGAACTACTACCGAATACCAAACATCCATACCGGCATAACTACCACAAGTAGGTGCAGGAGGACCTGTTGTTGCCGTTGCATTTCCCGGGATAGATACTGAAGAGTTTGTACAAGCAGTATTTACAGGAAGAGAAGTTGCACCACAAGGATTATCATTGGCAGGACCACCACCACCACCACCACCGGTTGCTGTTAGTGTTATTGTTGAAGTTCCACAGTTTGTTGCTGTACCACATCCTGCACAACTTGTGTTATAGTGAATATAAAATGTTCCGGAAGAAGGTGCGACAAAAGATAGAGGTGGAGGACCAAACGCCACTACAGGGCCATTAAATGTTCCGCTGTGTATGGTTACACATCCGCCCAAAGAGTAATTTATGGAATAAGTATTACCCGCTACGATGCTGTTTGCAACACTGTATTCTGTTTGGTAATTACAAAAACTCATTGTAGCTGAATTACCCACCACTGTTGGTGCGGTAGCCGATCCCCATTGGGAGGAATTTGTACACTGAGAAAAAACGCTTTCCGAAAAACCTATTGTCAGAAAAAAGAGTAAGAATAAAATTCTCTTCATGATGTTCTGGAATTATTTGGAAACAAAATACACATCGTCGCGAAACTCAAAAATCTCGGAACCAACTTCAGCAATAACTGCTTTCAGTTCTTTAATCGAGATTCGCCCCGGAAGCGTAACTTTTACTCTTCCCTTTTCAATATGTAAATATGATTCAATAGTAATTTTCGAATTGATTTTTGCAAACATTGCATCTGCAGAATTTTTATCCCAGACTTTTCCTAAATCCAATATAAACGAATGTGAAATTCCTGTCCAAATATCTTTTCCGGATTGTTTGTTCTGATCCATCTTTTTTTGGACTTCAACAGAAAGCGTTGACGGATCAACAGTGTTTTGCGCAAACACAACTGCTCCGTTGCAAACGAAACAAAGTGTAAAAAACAAAATCGCCACACGAAATTTCATAGTATTACATTTTGACCAAATTTAACAAAACTTGTCAAGTATGTTGACATTTTCTATCAACAATTTTGATATTTTTTTAAGGGAAAATGAGAGGGAAAAAATGGTTAGTGATCGACTTAATCCCGAATCAAAGTAACCGTTCCTTTGTAGGTGTCTTCACCTTTAATTTGCACAACCCAGATATACGCACCCATTGGAGCAGGTTGATTATCGCTCATGTATCTTCCATCCCAAGGACGATCAACAGAAGTTGTTTGATACACAAGTTTTCCTTCGCGGGTATAAATATTCATTACGAAATCAACATTCAAAACCAATAAGGCTGAAGGAATAAACACATTGTTTAAATTATCACCATTTGGTGAAAATGCATTTGGTGCGAATAGATTATAATCTTCGTCGACATGCACAGATTTCACAATTCGCACCTGGCAACCGTTGGCGAATGAAGCATCGACTGTTATTTTGTAATCGCCTTTGTGACGATAAAACTTCACCGGCTCAGCTTCTGTTGATACAGCTCCATCATGGAAAGTCCAGTTCACAGATGAAACATCAGAAGAACGAGTAGAGAAATGATAGAATGGTCTGCCATTTTCATTTACTTTTTCCATTTGGAAAGTAAGCTGAGGACTTGGTTTAACAACAACTGTTTTTGTGGTTGCGGCTGACTGTCCTTTTTCGTTCTGGAAATGCAAGCTTATTGTATAGGATCCGGGATCAGCAAACACATAGGTAAATTGCTTTGCAGTTTTTATAGCTGCACCGTTGTGGTTGACTTCCCAAACGCAATTAGCAGCTACAGGAATATTAGATGCGGTAAATGAAACTTCCTGCCCGGTACAAATTTCATCATTCGAAATATTGAACAAGGGTTGCGGAAAAGCATTTTCTGTGGGGGTTACAGTTTCTTTTGAAACTGAATTATTTTCTTTTGTGCTACTTTCTACAGTAGATTTTGAAGTCTCAGTCCGAACGTTTTCCTTATTGTTTTCCTTTTCGGTAGTTCCTGATTTTTCAGTATTCGACTTTACTTCTTCTGCAAGAATATTATTTTCTTTAACGGAAGATGTAGTTTTTGAAGAGGAAGGCGTTTCGACATTCACTCCATTAACAACCTGGTTATTATCTGAAGTTTCTTTGTTTTCAATAGCATGATCAATAATAGAATTCTCTGAGAAAATATGTTTCTCAAAGCGACTGATCTCTGTTTTGTTTTCGTTTGCTGATTCTGTACTCAAATTATAAATAAGAATACTTCCTCCAATGACTCCCACCAGGGAAGCAGCGATTAACCAAGGACGATATGAAATACCTTTCTTCGGGAGAGTGCGCTCAAGTCGTGCCCATTGCGTTGCATCAAATGGAGACTCATGATTTTCAACCTTTTTACGAAGCATGGATTCGAATGCATCACCGGCCGAAGCATCGAGCTTTTGCTCCATGGCCGACCAGGCTGCATCATCAAAAGGCATCTCGAAATTTTCGAGACCATCCTTTATCTGTTTTTCAAATCCGTTCAAACGGTTCATTCTTTTATACTTAATTGCTTTTGAAGCAAAATTTTCAATCTCATTTTTGCCTTGGCAAAATTTGACTTTGACGTACCAACACTAATCTGTAAAGCGTCAGCTATGTCTTTGTGTGTGTAGTTTTCGAAAACATACAAATTGAATACTGCCTGATAGGACGGACTCAACTTCTGCATGGCTTCCATGATCATTTCAGGCGAAACATTGGCATATGGTGCCAAATCTTCGTTTTCCTCCTGGAATGCTCCTCCCGAATCTTCGTCCTCATCTTTAATGAGAGAGTCATCTTCAATCGTAAGCATCTGCTTATTACGTCTGATATGGTCAATTGCAGTGTTAACCACAATTCTTCTCAGCCAACCTTCGAAAGAGCCGGAAAAATTAAAATCTCTGATCTTATCGAAAGTCTTTATAAAAGCATCCTGAAGCATATCCTGCGCAGTATCCTTGTCACGGGTATACCGCATGCACACACTCATCATTTTTCCAAAGAACTCTTTAAAGACCTGCTCCTGACACCGCCGGTCGCCGTCCATACATCCGCGTATGGCAACTTCCAGTTGCTCAGGGGTTAGTTTCATGGGTCTTGTGCTCATATGACGAGGGGTTGCCAAAAGGGTTGCCTATTCTGGAGAAAAACCATTTTACCCCCTTAAAAGTTACAGGTAATCAGGCAATTCCACACAACCTTTGGACTTACACCTTTCAAAGATAAGCGATTAGTTCAGGGAAGTAGGAAAGTGTTGAAATTTTGAAAACTCTTGAAGTCATCTTTAAATCAACATAAAAGGAAGGACAAATTCTTCTAATTTAGCGCTCCGAACGAATTACAAACCCAAATCCTCACCACCATGAAAATTACAGTAGTTGGAGCCGGAGCTGTTGGAGCTACCTGTGCCGATAACATTATCCGTAAAGAACTTGCAGAAGAAGTTGTATTACTGGATATTAAAGAAGGTCTTGCAGAAGGAAAAGCGCTGGATATGTTCCAGACTGCCTCACTTCTTGAATTTGATACTCGCGTTACAGGGAGTACAAATGACTATTCAAAAACTGCAAATTCAGATGTTGTGGTGATTACGTCCGGTATTCCCCGTAAACCAGGAATGACACGTGAAGAACTGATCGGAATCAACGCAGGGATTGTTAAAACAGTAACCGAAAATATTCTCAAGCACTCACCTAATGCAATCATTATTGTTATTTCCAATCCGATGGACACCATGACCTACCTGGCACTCAAGAGTTCCGGGCTTCCAAAGAACAGAATTATTGGTATGGGTGGTATTTTGGACAGTGCACGATTCAAGACTTACCTCAGCATGGAACTGAAGTGTTCACCTAACGACCTGCACGGCGTTGTTATCGGCGGTCATGGAGATACGACAATGATTCCATTGATGCGTTTGGCTACACTTAACGGTGCTCCGGTTGCCAATATGTTGTCTGTTGACAAGCAAAAACAAATAGTTGCCGACACTATGGTTGGTGGTGCCACATTAACCAAACTTATCGGAACTTCTGCATGGTACGCACCGGGTGCTGCAGGAGCGCTGCTCGTTGAGAGCATTGTTCGTGATCAGAAAAAAGTTTTCCCATGTTGTGTTTCTCTTGAGGGAGAATACGGTCAGAAGGACATCTGTCTTGGTGTTCCGGTAGTAATTGGCCGTAACGGTTGGGAGAGAATCATCGACTACAAACTGAACGCTGAAGAACAAGATCTCTTCAACAAAAGTGCAGATGCAGTTCGCAATATGAATTCTGTTTTGGATACACTTACAGTATAAGTGAATCAATTCAAAAAAACTAAAAGGAGGTCAATGACCTCCTTTTTTTATTCAATAAACCGTGCTTTTAACTTTTGATCCGGTATCATACACTGATCACGTTTGCCATAGCATTTGTACCTGTTTTTTGCAACCCAATTGTATACTGCATTTCTGATAAATGGAGGCACGATGAGAAAAAAATACAATAAGGGATAAGGAAATTTCATCAAAGCCGTCAATCGCAAAACAGCCCCTGAACGCTGATGAAGATTTCCATTACTGTCATGATAAATAATTGTTCCCAATGAAGAATCAGCAGAAGGAATTCGTGTAGCTAAAAAATCTTTTGCAAAATCAGACTGTAATGAGGCAAAATGAATCTTCCCTTTCGGGTCATTACGTATTATCCGTTGAACGGATGAATTACATAAGTTGCAAACGCCGTCGAAAAAAACGATCCTTCTTTTTTCTTTCACCTATTAAAAAGGATCTTCCTGAGCAAAATCAATTACAACATGCGTTTCGCCCGGCTTGTTATTGATTAGTACATGTGCTCCACCCAATAAGGTATCGGTAGCAGTTATTTTTTTTCCATAAATGTAGTAATCACCCCGCTTAAGATCATTAAACGTGTAATCACCGGCGTAATCTGTAAACCCATCCTCATCGTAAGGCACATTCTCTCCCGGAAAAGAAGTTGCTCCGTATTTCATTCTCAAGGATACACCGGATGTATTTAAAGGACCGATAACAGTGGTAACATGGATCGCAGCTTTGCCGCCTTTTCCTGCTACCCGCTCACAGGAGGAAAAAACAACAAGCAAGCATACAATCAATAAAGAGAATTTAACGGCTTTCATATCGGATAAACTTTTGGGTTGTGTTTTTTGACCCGTTGAAAATAGAAATAAAATACAAACCCGGAACAAAAGAAGACACATCAATTGCTGTCCTGTCCGCGTTTATTGCGCCGGAATACAATTTCCGTCCTGTAAGATCATGAATAATAATTCTGTAACCCGGTATGTAGTCGCTGATTGCGATAAACAATTGATCGGAAACAGGATTGGGATAAATAGAAAAATCGATATTGGCATATTCCTGAACAGAAGAGGAGCCTTGCGGATCGCCGACAAAAAAGGATAAGCCTCCTCTGAAATTTCCAAGAATCATATCCATGAATCCATCATTGTTAAGATCTGCAACCGCTGGAGCTGTTCTCAATCCGGAAGGGATTTCGAAAACCGTGCTATCTACCCAGGTAAAAGAACCGGATAAATTTCCATCAATATTGTTGTAGTGATGAACCCAACCCGCCTTTGACCCAACGAACAACTGATACGATCCGTTATCGTCGTAAACAGATGGCATGCTGAATCCACTATTATCCCACCACTCTTTTACGTTGAGATTACCAAAAGAAACTGTTACCAACCGAAAAGAGGCTAAAGTCGTAGTACCGATATTTTCATAAAATGAAATTTTACCTGTACGATTACCGACAAGAATATCTAAATCAGAGTCTCGGTCAATATCTACCAATACCGGCGCAGAAAATTGTCCGGCATCAATCAATACTCCGTTATTATCAAGCATTCCTGCTGATACCAAAATGAAATCATACGGGTTTCCGGGTCCTGCAGTATTTACAAAACGCGCCAAGACACCGGTTTCGTCACCAACAATCATATCATCATCACCATCACCATCCAGATCACCAAAAGTAGGAACCAAACTGCGCTGCCCAATGACTGAATTCAAACCCTCAAAATTATCTGTAAGAAAATTGTATTCCGGCCTTGTTGCAGTACCTACATTTCTGTACAAACTGACCTTGCAAATAATCGAATCACTCACAGGATCAAAATATCCAAACGAGGATACAAACAAATCCATTAAACCGTCACCATCATAATCTGCAAACACAGGAATAGCACCTTCGCCTTTTTCGATCATTTCCTTTTGTAAAAAGTCCCTTTGTATCTGGTCAAAAACAGGCAGAGTATCATGAGCAGTATTCTTATAGTACAAAACACTGCTTTTATTTTCAGCAGCCCCGGTCGACTGTGGGGTAACAATTAAGTCGCGGTGGGAATCATTGTTCACATCAACATAAAACCCGCAAGGAAAAACCTCCAATTTGACAGTAACATCATAGGAAGGAAACAAGGTGTCAAAAGCATTCATGCATTGATTGGCATTTACAACAGTTGCACCATTCGTAACCTGAACCAGATTGGGAAAAGAAACATCGCCAAGTAAAAGATCAATCATTTTATCTCCATTCAAATCCAATCCGCATGTACATGAACCTGAATGTCGCATTGCAGATCTATCCGGATCTATTAAATGTTCCTTATCCAAACGTGTTGCTTCTTCAATCAACAATGGAAGCTCTGGTGAAGGAATTCCTGAATTAGGACAAGGAGAATTAAGAAAAATTTCATTAGTAAAAGTCCCCTCCTCAAAGCATCCCCAACATTGATTTTTTAATTGAAAATGCATACTGTCGAGCCCATGTCCGTTCTCAACAGAATAATTCCTGTGGTATTCGAGTGAAGTACCAATCACGCCGAACGTGAGTACATCCAGATCACCATCCCCATCAATGTCAACTATTCCGGGTAAATCCACGGAGCTCACATAGAGGTTAATCATATTCCCCAACTGGTTGGAACGGATCAATGGAATAAATAACTGAAAACTTAAAGGACCTCCGACCGGAGTTGTATTGGTGTACAATTTTATTCCACCCGGAGTGTAAGTCCACAAATCCTCTTTTCCATCACCGTTGTAGTCTTTTAACAAAGCCCAGGCCTGCATTGCCGGAAAAGCGAGTTCATATTCAGGTTCGTGTCTGTATTCAGTTGAATTTGCTAAACCCCGATGAACAAAGCAAAGCGGCTTATTTCCGGTACGGTCGAAAACAAAAAGGTCTTTGATTCCATCACCGTTCAGATCAATGTTTGAAAACTGTCCATAATTGATACCTCCGGCCCATGCAAGATTAAAAGTATCAAGATTGAATCGTACAACAACAGTATCCACCTGACTGAACAAATAACTTGTCTGTGCCATCAGCATCTGAACAGGCAGCATAAAAACAAGGAAAGAAAGGGTGATTATTTGTCGCATACTTTGTTGTTCATCATAAACGTTGAAACACCCGTAAAGATGCCTTCAGTTGCTGCAAAAATACATAATTCCTTCAGGGGCGAACTCATCAAGCATCCAAACAGTTGAAATACAATATTTTACCCATTATTAACACTTTGATAGTGTAAATAAGGACCTAAATTCTATATTTGCACCCCAATTTAATTAACCGAAAAACTGTTTTTCAATGCAGAACAAGAGTGCGATCTGGACATTCACGATCCTTCTTACCTTAGCGTGTCTTTTCCAGATATCCTATTCCTGGGTGACCAATAGCGTAGAGAAAGAAGCGGAGCAAGTAGCTCTGGATCAACTTGATTCGATCATACAGACCAAACAAACCGTAGTAGTTTACGGGTCTGATCAGTATGAGATGGCCAAGGAGATCGACGTAGAGAATTTAAAAAACCGTCTTACAGAAGACTACCTGCGAAAAGTGGCCCACGAGCCGGCTTATCCTTTGCTGGGAGAGTCTTATCAGCAATGTAAGAAGCAGGAATTAAGTCTTGGCCTTGACCTCAAGGGCGGGATGGCGGTAACGCTTGAAGTTTCTATTCCTGACCTGGTGGTAAATCTTGCAGGAAAAAGCAAGAATCCTACATTCCGTAAGGCGTATGAGAGTGCCTATGGGAAATGGGTGAAAAATCAATCGGAAGACTTCATTGATTTGTATGCTGCCGAATACCTGGCTAACAATCCGGACGGTAAATTAGTAACTCCGTTCTCTGCAGCCAATAAGGATAAGTTCCCCTCCAAAATGAGCAACGACGAGCTTATCGCCAAGTTGCACACAGAACGAGATATTGCAATGGCCAATATCGAGGAGATCATGAACAACCGTATCAACAAGTTTGGTGTTAGCAATGCAACCCTTCAGCGCCTTGGCAACAGCGGTCGTATTCAGATTGAACTTCCCGGTGTAAAAGACAAGATCCGTGTTCGTAATCTTTTGCAGAGCACAGCAAACCTTGAGTTCTGGGAGACCTATAACAACCACGAGATTGCTCCATTCCTGGAAACTGCCAACTCTATTGTTTCGAAAGCGCTGTTCCCCGAAATCTATACAGAAGGTGCTGCGATTGACAAGCCTGCAGATTCAACTGCATTGGCAACAACTACTGAATCATCAACTACCGTTAATCCTGATTCTACTAAGACTTCAGATAGCACATTGGCAGCTACGGCTAATAACGATTCATCATTAGCTGAATCAACCAAGCCTGACAGTTTGATGAACGATATTGAGCGTAAGAAGAAGTACCCTATCTATTCTTACCTGAATCTTGCGATCAACAAACAGGCGGACAATTCATTTACCTGGGAACAGGGTTCACGTATTGGATTCTCTCCCATTGCAGACACTGCCCGATTAAACGGCCTGTTGGCTCACCCTGGTTTGAAGGGTGTTTTTCCGGATGACCTGAGATTGCTTTGGGGTTCTAAACCTGACTTTTATAATGGTGAAGAATCGCAATACATCAGCTTATATTGTATTAAGACAGGACGTAAAGGTGTTCCTGAATTAGATGGTTCAGCAGTATCTGAAGCCCGTTACGATTTCGATCAGTTTTCAGGTCGTGTTCAGGTATTGATGCAAATGAATGCAAAAGGTGCTGAGACCTGGGCAAATCTTACCGAGAAAAACAAAGGCAAAGCGATTGCCATTGTAATGGACGATTATGTTTATTCTGCACCTACTGTTCAGGATAAAATTACAGGCGGACGTTCATCCATCTCCGGTAACTTTACTGTAGATGAAGCAAATGACCTTGCTAACGTTCTTAAGTCGGGTACACTTCCTGCACGTGCTCAAATTGTTGACTCCGTTGAAGTTGGTCCATCACTTGGACAATCCAATATCACTTCAGGATTAAACTCATTCCTGATTGCGCTTATGATCGTACTTGTTTACATGTACATCTACTATAAGAAAGCCGGTTTGATTGCAAATATCTCATTGGTTGCTAACCTGTTCTTTCTTATCGGTGCACTTGCATCCATTCAGGCATCATTAACATTACCCGGTATTGCCGGTATCGTTCTAACGATTGGTATGGCGGTTGACGCCAATGTACTTATCTTCGAACGTATTCGTGAAGAGTTACGCGGTGGAAAATCTGTGAAAGTTGCTGTAAACGACGGTTTCAAAAAAGCATTGTCATCTATTATTGATGGTAACCTTACGACCTTGTTAACAGCGATTGTACTGGCAACTTTTGGTTCAGGTCCAATTCTTGGATTTGCTACAACGCTTATCATCGGTATTTTCACTTCACTTTTCTCTTCCATCTTTATTTCACGTTTGATCATTCATGAATTGCTTGAGCGTAAAAAAGAGATATCGTTCTCCTCCAAAATGACTGAAAACATCCTGACCAATACCAAGTTTGGATTCATTAAAGGGAGAAAACTGTATTACGGAATTTCAACTATTCTGATTCTTGGTGGTATTGCATCACTCGCAACCAAAGGACTTGATTACGGGGTTGAATTCTCCGGTGGTTATGCTTTTGAGATTCAGTTTCAGGAAGAAGCCAATTATGAAAAAATCCGTAGCAACCTCGCCAATGTTTTTGTTGAAGATGGTCAGAAGCTTACTCCTGAAGTAAAGAAAATCGAGAACAAGTTCAAGGCGAAAGTCACAACGAAGTTCATGATTAACGATACGTCTTCAAATGCGGAAAACACGGTAACGGAAAAACTGAAAGAAGGTCTCAATGAGTGGGAAGGCAAATATGAAATTCTTGGATCCAGAAAAGTAGGTCCGGTAATTTCAGGAGAGTTAATTGAATCATCCATTTCAGCAATTATTTTCGCCCTGATTATCATTTTTGGTTACATCGTTATTCGTTTCCGTAAATGGCAGTTTGGATTAGCCGCAGTTGCAGCATTGTTCCATGATGCGTTGATCGTTCTTGGAATTTTCTCCATGCTCTATGGAATTCTTCCTTTCTCATTGGAAATTGACCAGGCCTTTATTGCAGCGATTCTTACTGTAGTAGGTTATTCCATCAACGATACCGTTGTTGTGTTTGACCGTGTACGTGAATACTTGAATGAACACAAGCGCATGGAAACAGGTACATTATTTGATACAGCCCTGAACAGCACTCTGAGTCGTACCATTAATACTTCAATGACCACTGCAATTGTATTGCTCGCAATCTTCCTGTTTGGCGGTGAAGCCATTAAAGGTTTTACATTTGCATTACTTATTGGTGTGGTGGTAGGAACCTATTCATCTTTGTTCATTGCCTCTCCTTTGGTATATGATATCGCTGGAAAAAACATGGGTAACGGTACTTACGCTAAAAAAGATTAAATACTAGAGTTAGATAGCAAAGCCCCGGAATATCCGGGGCTTTCTTTTTTAGAGATGTCGTAATTCCACTTAACTTTGCGCCATGCTATTGTTTCTGAATATTTCCGGAGGTGAAATTGTGGTCATCTTTTTGGTGGTCCTTTTACTATTCGGGCCCCAAAGTATTCCTACCATAGCCCGAACCCTTGGCCGGGGCATGCGCGCTATAAAGGATGCATCCTCAGAACTACAGCGGGAGATAAGGGAATCGGCCGACAGAGCACAACAACAAGCTGATATAAAAGGTGATATCGATATAAAACAAAGCCTGGATATCACTAAAGAATTGGATATTACCCAAGAGATCGAGGATCAGAAACTCTAATTCCGGCGATCCATTCCCACCTGCAGGCCCGAAAGGGTCTTTTATTTTGAATAGAAATTTATAAAAACATCTTTTTCTCGGACACCCCCCTATTTTTTCAACCCATGTTCACATTTTTTTATGTTTTTTCAGATCGAACCCCCAAAAAAGGGATAGATTTGTCAAAAAAAATAGAAAAATATGTCAACCATTCGATTTAAAGCCCTTGAAGAGGTATTTAACCGCCAGCCCAACTACTCGGTAAGCCCGAATGAACGCATTTCGTCCTTTTTTGGCGAAAATGTATTCAATGATCACGCGATGCGACAATACTTACCGGAGCAGGTTTACGAGAAAGTACGTGAAGCAATCCTTGAAGGACATCAAATCGATAGAAGTATTGCGGACCTGGTTGCTGCAGGGATGAAAGACTGGGCTATTTCCAAAGGTGCTACACACTATACCCACTGGTTTCAGCCACTTACAGGAACAACTGCAGAGAAACATGATTCTTTTTTCGAACCCATCATTGGAGGTGAAGGACGTTCGATAGAGAAATTCAGCGGTAGCATGCTCGCGCAACAGGAGCCTGACGCATCAAGTTTCCCGAACGGTGGAATCCGAAACACATTCGAAGCACGCGGATACACAGCTTGGGATCCCTCTTCTCCTGCTTTTTTGATTGGAAAAAATCTTTGCATTCCAACCATCTTCATTTCCTATACCGGCGAATCGCTGGATTATAAAATGCCATTGCTGAAGGCACTTCATTCTATTGACAAAGCTGCAACAGATGTTTGTCAATTCTTCGATAAAAACATCACGAAAGTGCATGCTACACTTGGATGGGAACAAGAATATTTCCTGGTTGATTCCGCGTTGTTCAATGCACGTCCTGACTTAATGATGACCGGCCGCGCTTTGTTCGGGCATGCACCGGCAAAAGGACAACAGTTGGAAGATCACTACTTCGGTTCTATTCCTGAGCGTATATATGCTTACATGCGCGAGTTCGAAACGGAATCATTGAAGTTGGGTATCCCGGTTAAAACACGTCACAATGAAGTTGCGCCAAACCAATTTGAATGTGCTCCCATATTCGAAGAAGCTAACGTTGCGAATGACCACAACCAACTTCTGATGGATTTAATGGAGAAGATTGCACGTAAACATAATTTCCGTGTGCTTTTCCATGAGAAACCATTTTCAGGAATAAATGGAAGCGGTAAACACAATAACTGGTCACTGGGAACTGATACCGGAAAAAATCTGCTGAGTCCGGGTAAAACTCCTAAGGCAAACATGATGTTTTTGACTTTTTTCATTAACACGATTAAAGCCATTCACGATAATGCAGACCTATTGAGAGCCGCAATAGCAACAGCATCCAACGACCACCGATTAGGTGCAAATGAAGCTCCTCCTGCAATCATTTCTACGTTTATCGGAGCATCGCTTACAAAAGTCCTTGATGAGCTTGAGAAGAATGTAAAAAGCGGCAAAATGAGTGCTGAAGAAAAAACGGAACTCAAACTCAATATCGGGCGCATTCCGCAAATCATGCTCGACAATACCGACAGAAACCGTACTTCCCCATTTGCATTTACCGGAAACAAATTTGAATTCAGAGCAGTTGGTTCCTCAGCGAATTGCGGAAATGCAATGATGGTTCTTAACACCATTGTATCCAATCAACTGAAAAAATTCAAAAAAGAAGTTGATGCGCAACTTACAAAAGGAGCAGATAAAGACGAGGCTATTTTGCAAACATTGCGTAAGTATATCGTTGAATCGAAGAAAATTCGTTTTGAAGGAAATGGTTACGGCGATGAATGGGTGAAGGAAGCAGAAAAACGTGGCTTATCGAATTTGAAAGACACTCCACGTGCATTGGATGTGTGGGAGAGAAAAGAAGTTGCTAAACTTTTTGAAGAAGAAGGGGTACTTACTGCACGTGAAATTGAAGCACGTCACGAAATCGAATTAGACCAGTACACTTTAAAAATTCAGATCGAATCGCGATTGGTTGGTGATATTGCACTTACCCGAATTGTTCCTGCAGGTGTAAAATATCAGAATATTCTCCTCGAAAACCTCAGCAAACAACAGCAAGTTTTAGGTGCTGCAGGTAAAAAAACAACAGAAGGACTTCAAACACTGGTAACCGATATCAGCAATCACATCAACACAATCATTATAAAGGTTGATGAGATGATTGAAGAGCGTAAAAAAGCGAATAACATCTCCGATTCGAAAAAACGTGCAATTGCTTATTGCGAAAAAGTGAAGCCGTATTTTGATGAGATCCGCTACCATGCCGACAAACTGGAAATAATTGTGGATGATGAATTGTGGAGTCTTCCGAAATTCAGAGAACTATTGTTCACCAAATAAAAAAAAAGCTGTCGGAATCGACAGCCTTTTTTTTATTCAAAAATCCATTATCTAGATTCGTAATCTGACAACAATTCAATACCCGAAATTTCTCCATTATACAATAAAAATCGGATCGCTTTTCCGGCTCCATTGTGCAGCAAAAGCGAAGAAGGGTAAGGATGTCCTTCGCAGGTGATCATGGAGTAAATTTGTTTCTCCTGAATTCCTACTGCTAATTGTTGGAGCAAGCATACTTCCTCATTTAAAATTACAGCGTGATCAAGATAGGCCGGTCCGCCTTTTCGTCCGGAGAACCAGAAACGGGAAGTTTTGTAGCGGCACTCATAAAAAGAATAAGCATC
>JBKBUQ010000064.1:0-15428 GCA_046289975.1 Flavobacteriales bacterium
GGGTAATTGGGTAATTGGGTATTGGGTATTGGGGGGGCGTCTTCTTTCTCCGTCTTCGTCTTGGTCGCATTCACCGTTTACAATTCACCAACACTCGTTCCCGGTTTCGTTCTTGCCTTCCGTCCTCGTCCTCGTTCCAGTTCACCTCCTCAAATCATTTCAAATATTCCGGCGGCGCCTTGTCCTGTACCTACGCACATGGTGACCATTCCGTATTTTTCATTTCTGCGTTTTAATTCATTAAACAATTGAACACTGAGCTTTGCTCCGGAACAACCGAGTGGGTGTCCCATTGATATTGCTCCTCCGTTCACATTTACTCTTGAGGGATCAATACCCAACTCACGAACAACTGCCAGCGATTGCGATGCAAATGCTTCGTTGAGTTCGAATAGTCCGATATCGTTTTGTTTTAAGCCTGCAAGTTTTAGCGCTTTTGGAATTGCTGCTACAGGTCCTATTCCCATAATACGAGGAGGTACTCCTGCTGCGGCGTATTTTACGAGTCGTGCAATGGGTTTTAATCCAAGTTCTTTTACCATGCGTTCACTCATCACCATTACAAATGCAGCTCCGTCGCTGGTTTGTGATGAATTTCCTGCTGTAACTGATCCTGTAGCCGAAAACACCGGTTTTAGTTTTGCAAGCGCTTCGGGATTGGTATCGGCACGCGGACCTTCATCAGTATCTACAACATACTCTTTTACCTTTTTCTTCATGTTACCATCGAGGTAACTCTCTTTTACTTTAACAGGAACGATTTCTTCTTTAAATTTTCCTGCTGCAATCGCTGCAATCGCTTTTTGGTGAGAATGCAAGGCAAACGCATCCTGATCTTCGCGGGAAATTTTGTATTCATTGGCAACAGCCTCAGCAGTTAACCCCATTCCCCAATACCAATCTGGATGTTCTGCAGAAACTTCGGGGTGGGGTACAACACGCCATCCTCCCATTGGAATCAGACTCATGCTTTCTGAACCGCCGGCAATAATGCAGTCTGCCATTCCTGAACGGATTTTAGCTGTAGCAATGGCAATCGTTTCCAATCCGGATGCACAATAACGGTTGACAGTCATTCCGGGTACTTTTTCGGTGTCAAGACCCATAAGTGAAATAAATCGTCCCATGTTCAATCCCTGTTCCGATTCGGGCATTGCATTTCCTACTATTACATCATCAATGCGCTCTTTTTCTACCTGCGGATACTGCGCCATCATGTGACGGATCACTTGTGCTGCAAGATCATCGGGACGCATGAAGCGGAATCCTCCGCGATTGGCTTTTCCAACTGCAGTTCGGTAGGCGGCTACGATATATGCTTCTGTCATGATTAAATGGTGTTTTGTTCGTTAATGATTTTCAATGTTCAGCTCTCCCTTTCGAAATCTGCTGATTATATTTTTTTCCTTTTCTGTTGTAAATGCGTTGATCAGTTCATTGGTATTGTGCAACCACAAAAATATTTCAGGTATGGAACGTTTGCGGTGTTCCAAAATTTGTTCATCGCTCACACTGTACGAGTATCCTCCAATAGCTTCCTTCTTCATAAACCGGAAATTTTTTTGAGGTATTGAATATCCTGATTGTCCTGAACACGATTGGCATGCGATTTCAGGGTGATAAGGTCATCAGGACAAACCAAATACAATTCGAGATCATTGTGGTGACGAATAACTTTCTTTTCATACATGTCATCGAAAAGTAGCGGACTGAATAAAAGCACATCGATATTCATCTGATTACTGATTGAATTGTAATATGAAAATGCGATCAGATTTTTTTCGTTTTTCAGTTGTACTCGTTTGCTCTCCTCTAATAATGAGGATAATTCCATTGGTAAAACAGGTTGGTATCCCATTTCCTTAAGTACGGACGAAAAGTTGTCGGTGTTGGATTGGTTAAGATCAAGCAAGAGGTCGATATCAGCGGTCATTCGCGGAACACCATACAAATTCATGGCAAGTCCACCGCAAATGAGGTAGCGTACATTTTTATCTTGTAATCCCTTGAACAGATCCAGGTAGTTCATCTTAGTTTCTCAGAATTTTTCCACCGGTTAAAATACTTTGCATGCGTTCAAGTGTTTTACGTTCGCCGCAAAGTTCGAGGAATGCTTTTCTTTCCAGGTCAAGAAGATATTGTTCGTTCACCACAGTAGGTACCGACAAATCTCCACCTGCCAGAACATAACCGAGTTTCACCGATATTTTTTCGTCATGTTCACTGATGTATTTCCCACTAAGCATTGAGTTTGCTCCAACATGAACCAATCCCAATGCCTGATTACCCATTACCCGGATATCATTTCGTGGTGATGGTTGTGTGTAACCTTTATCAGCAAGTGCAACGCAAACTTCTTTTGCATAGGTGAGCTGGTGAGCTCTGCTTACGATCACTTCATCGATACCTGCACGCAAATATCCGAGCTCAAAAGCTTCCTGTGCTGAGGTTGAAACTTTGGCCTGACCTATCGTAAGGAATCGGTTGCGGAATTGGTTGAGTTCAACATCCCCTTCTTTTAATTCGTCAGAGAGTCGAACTGCAAATTCTTTTGTTCCTCCGCCTCCGGGAATAACGCCTACTCCAAATTCAACCAATCCCATATAGGTTTCTGCATGCGCAACTACTTTGTCTGCATGGAGACACATTTCACATCCTCCGCCAAGCACCATGTTGTGTGGGGCAACAACTACAGGAATAGATGAATAACGAACCCGCATCATTGCATTTTGAAATGCGCGGATGGCAAAATCCAATTCATCGTATTCCTGCTCAACAGCAAACATAAATACCATTCCCAGATTTGCACCGGCAGAAAAATTATCGCCTTCGTTGGAGATAACCAGTCCACGGTAATTTTTTTCTGCGAGATCGATCGCTTTATTGATTCCCTCTATGACTTCACCGCCAATGGTGTTCATCTTGGTATGGAATTCAAGATTGATGATGCCATTACCGAGGTCGGTAATTGTTGTTCCTGAGTTTTTCCAGATTGTTTTACTGCTGCGTATATTGGATAGTACGAGCAATTGTTCTGTACCGGGAATAGTCTTGTAACTTTTGCTTGCGATGTCGTAGTATTTACGAACACCGTTTTCAATTACATAGAATGATTTTATTCCTGCAGCGATCATGTCGTCGATCCATGCTGCGTATTTTACACCTGCGGTTTTCATCGCTTTTGCAGCGTTGTCTACTCCAATGCAATCCCAAATCTCAAATGGACCTTGCGACCAGCCAAAACCTGCGCGCATGGCGTCGTCTACTTTGTAGATCTCATCGCTGATCTCCGGAATACGGAAGGAAACATAGGAAAACAAACCTGCAAAACTTTTTCTGTAGAATTCACCTGCTTTATCTTTTCCTGCAAATAAGAACGGAATACGTTTGTTCAATTCCTCAATTTGCTTTGCACCTTCAAGCGTTGCAAATTTTACTTTTTTCTGGGGGATGTATTCCAGTGTTTTCAGATCAAGCGCAAGTATTTCACTGCTGCCGTCTTCTTTTTTCGTTTTCTTATAAAAACCCTGTCGCGTTTTATCGCCAAGCCATTTGTTCTCATTCATTTTCGCAACATAGGCCGGAAGCTTGAACAATGCGTTTGCTTCGTCCTTCGGGCAATTTTGTTGCAATCCGTTTGCCACATGCACCAATGTATCGAGTCCAACAACATCGCATGTGCGGAAGGTCGCAGATTTTGGTCGCCCGAGAACGGGACCGGTCAGTTTATCAACTTCTTCAACGCTCAAACCCATCTCATCTACCAGGTGAAAAAGCGCCATGATGCCATACACTCCGATTCGGTTTGCGATAAATGCCGGAGTGTCTTTACAAAGTACCGTTGTTTTACCAAGATTCCTGCTGCCAAATTCCATTAGGAAGTCAATCACCTTCGGATCGGTTGATGGAGTAGGTATGATTTCGAGTAATTTGAGATAGCGCGGTGGGTTAAAGAAGTGCGTTCCGCAAAAATGTTTTTTAAAATCTTCACTTCTTCCTTCCAACATCATGTGGATGGGAATACCGGAAGTGTTGGTAGAAATAATGCTGCCCGGTTTGCGGAATTGTTCCACATTGGAAAAAACAGCATGTTTAATATCGAGCCGTTCAACAACTGCTTCGATGATCCAGTCGCAATCCGCAATTTTTTTCATGTCATCATCGAAATTACCTGTGGTAATCCGGCTGATGAATTTCTTGCTGTAAATAGCAGAAGGGTTCGACTTAAGCGTGTTTTGCAAAGCAAGATTTACAATGCGGTTTCGAACAGCAGGATGTTCCGCGGTAAGTCCTTTTGCTTTCTCTTCTTCGGTGAGTTCCTTTGGTACGATATCAAGTAGTAAAACCTGACAACCAATGTTAGCGAAATGACAGGCAATACGAGACCCCATAATTCCTGAACCGAGTACTGCAACTTTACGAATGTGTGACATGTGATGATTGTTTACATTATTTTTTACCGAAAAGATGATCCGGTGTTTCTTCTTCCAATACGTGATTGATCTGATCGATCACTTCAAAAAATGTTTTCAGTTTACCTGCGGGAATTCTTTCCTGTAGGTATTCATTCAAACGGATTACAGCTTGTTTGGAGATTTCTCTCTTTTTCTTGCCCATTTCTGTAAGGTGAATGCGAACCATTCTTCCGTCATTCTTATCGTTCTTTCGCATAATTAATCCTTCTTCTTCCATGGATTTCAGCGTGCGGGTTAAACTCCTGGGTTCCATCCCCATTTTCGGACCTAATTTCGTGGATGGTGTTCCGCTACGTTGATCGATGTTAAGCAAGACAGAGCCTGTGGATAAGGTGAGGTTGACTTTTTCAGCCTGACCATTGTACAAACGCGAGATCCCGTGCCAGGCCCAGCGGATGTGAAAATCGATCGTTTCTTCAGGTTTCATGATGGTCAAATATAACTAAATTTATTATGCATGCATACAGAAAATCAAAACTTGATAAAGATCATGATTTTCCTTTATTGACCAGTTTAAATACCTTGTTATTCAGTGATTTGCCGTTGATCAGGACATGGAGCGTGTGGATGCCGGGGTAGTGCTTTCGGGTACTCATATCGGCCAGGGATTGTTTGGAATTGAGTTTGACCGACTCTCCGGGAGGAAGATTGATTTTTTTCCATTGAAACACTTTTTGTGAAGTCTTTCCATTGGATTTTACATACTCTATTCCGTATTCAACTCTGTACAAATGCGGTTTTGAAGAGGGGTTTTTCAATTCACAGGAAAAGGAAATTTCCGTTCCAATGATCGGTTCATTTGCCGAGATGCGCAATTGATGTATTTCCGCCGGAGCCGTGTGATGATGTCCTTGCAACTTTAATGCAGCAGGATCTCCCTTTTTGAGCAGGGTTCGCAATGCATGCTTAATAACCCATTGCGTTTCTTCAGGACCATCTTTCCATTCTTTGCAAATCCTCAGTGTAATTGCCGGATTATCTTTACTGATATCGTTCAGATTATTCGCAACACTTCTGTAGACATAGTCCTCTTTATCGTTTTTGAGATTATAAAGAATCGGGAGGATGGGATCCGGATCTTTTTTCAGAAAGGGAATCGCCATCGCCCAGGGTAATCGCGGACGGGAACCTTCACTGGCAAGACGGCGGACATGGTGATTCTTTGATTTGCTCCATTTCATCATTGTTTTGATGGTAAGGTCCGGTTCATTCAGTAAAAAGGGACGAATAGCAAATTCAGAAGAGGAAAAGGGTGTCAGAAATTCGAGCAGTTCCAAAGATAATTCCGGATCATGTTTACCATACACTTCCACGTAATCCGGAAAGCTCATGCCGAAGAGTCCGGAAAACTGAGGTGCAATTTTTCGCAGTGCAAGCGACTGTTTAGCAAAATCACCCTTCAGGTTTTGACCTAATTCCTCAGCAACCCTTCGCATTCGTTGTTTTAACTCGAGATGTTTCCAGTCGCGGTTGATCAGCTTAGCGATGAATTGGGATTCACTGAATTTTCCATCAGCCTGTTGGGCAATTTTTGCCAGTCGGCGGATTTCCGCTTCGTTAAATATTTCTTTTAGGGGAGCTGCCATGGTTTAAAAATAAATGAAAAATGCAGGTTTTTGCAAACGATTTACGTTGCAACGGTTTAGCAATCGTAAAAAAGTTAGTTTTGTTGGTGTCCATGATCATTGACGTTATCATTCCGGCCTTAAACGAAGAGCAGAGCTTACCGCTTGTACTGGGCGCAATTCCTCGTGATCTGGTTAGGCACGTGATTGTGGCGGATAACAATTCTACCGACAGAACCGCTGAAGTGGCCACCGCGCATGGAGCACATGTTGTAAAAGCAACAACGCAGGGATATGGGGCTGCCTGCCTGAGTGGTATTGCGTATTCGCGAGGATGTCAGCCCGCACCTGATATTCTGGTTTTTCTGGATGCCGATTATTCCGATCACCCTGAAGAACTTCCCTTTCTGACAGCGCCAATTATTGCCAATGAATCTGACCTTGTTATCGGATCACGCGTAAAGGCACTCCGTGAAAGAGGAGCAATGCTGCCGCAGCAGGTATTCGGAAACAGACTTGCAACATTTTTAATCAGGGTTTTGTTCCGGAAGAAGTTTTATGATTTGGGACCATTCAGAGCCATCCGCTTTGAATCGCTTGAAAAACTGAATATGCGCGATACAAACTACGGGTGGACAGTAGAGATGCAGATCAAGGCCATAAAACACAATTTGCGTTGGAAGGAAATACCGGTACACTACAGAAAGCGCAAGGGCGTATCCAAAATTTCTGGAACAGTAAAAGGTACTTTTCTTGCAGGATATAAGATTATTACAACAATCATTAAATACCGCTGATGGAACTGATTCCTGTGGCTTTGTATATCTTTTTTTTGAGTTTTATTTTGCTCTATAGCATTGCAGAACTTGGATTACTTTTTAATTTTTTGTTTCGACTCCGAAAATTCCGTTCGCTTAATACCGAGCCTCCGATCAAAGAAGAAGACCTGCCCAAAGTAACGGTTCAATTACCTGTCTATAATGAAGTTTATGTTGTAGAACGTCTGATCGATGCAGTGGCGCAACTCGATTATCCTGCGCATTTATTGGAGATCCAGGTTTTAGACGATTCAACCGATGAATCTGCAGAACTGGCAGCGAAACGGATTTTGTATTGGAAGGAAAAGGGAATTTCGATTCATTATATTCGCAGAAAAGAACGTACGGGATTTAAAGCAGGTGCATTGGATTATGGAATTAAACTAGCCTCCGGTACATTCATTGCCATTTTTGATGCTGATTTCGTGCCTCCGGTCGATTTTCTGCGTCGAACGATTCCTTTTTTCTCCGATGAAAAAGTAGGTGTGGTACAAACCCGGTGGGGACATTTAAATAAAAACTATTCCTTATTAACCCGTCTGCAGGCTTTCGGACTCGATGCTCATTTTAGCATTGAGCAGGGAGGAAGAAACAGCGCAGGTCATTTTATCAATTTTAACGGAACTGCCGGTGTGTGGCGCAAATCCTGCATTGAAGATTCCGGAGGTTGGTCGGCGGATACGCTTACCGAAGATTTGGATCTCAGCTACCGGGCACAATTGCGGGGATGGAAATTTATGTACCTCGAAGAAATTGTTTCACCTGCAGAATTGCCTGCAGAGATGAATGCATTAAAAGCGCAACAATACCGATGGAGCAAGGGTGCTGCCGAATGTGCACGGAAAAACCTGGGGAAAGTCCTGAAAAATCCTGTATTTGGAATAGCAACTAAAATTCAGGCATTTTTTCATTTGTTAAACAGCTTTTTGTTCATCTGTATTTTTAGTATCGGATTATTAACCTTTCCTGTTATACTGGTCGCCGAAAAATTCCCCGAATACGGCAATTTATATAGCCTCTTTAGTGTGTTTTACCTTTCCATGATTTTTATTTCGATCTACTATTTCGCTTCCGAAATGCATCATGCAAAAAACAAAGTCAAAGGATTTTTCGCGTTTATTGTTTTGTATCCTGTGTTTTTATGTGTTTCCATGGGACTAAGTCTTTATAATACCATTGGTGTACTTGAGGGATATACCGGACGAAAGAGTGCGTTTGTGCGTACACCGAAATTTAATATTACGGGTAAAAAAGGTACTTGGTCAAAAAGTAAGTATGCCATCCAGAAATTACGTCCCGTGGTGCTTCTTGAGGGTTTCTTTTTCCTTCTGTTCGGAATCGCCTGTTTTGAGGTAGCAAAGACCGGTTTTTCCTTAAGTCTGGTGTTTTATGGAATGCTCACCATCGGATACGGATTTGTTTTTCTGGGTTCCATCATTCATTCGAAAACATAAAGCTGTATTTTGGTCGTGAATTTTTCTTTTAATAGTTGTCATTTGGGTTGATGCTTGTAGTTTAAATTAGTTTCGCAATGTTACTTGGCTTTGTCATTTTATACATGGTTTTTACGGTGGCAATGGGTTTTTTTGCCTCTCGTTTCATAAGCAGCAGTACCGATTTTGTTCAGGCGGGCAGACGATTACCGGCCTTTTTTAATGCAACTGCATTGTTCGCTTTGTGGTTTGGTTCCGAAACTGTATTTGGTGCATCATCCCGGTTTATGGAAGAAGGCTTGATCGGCGTAGTGGAAGATCCATTTGGCGGGGTATTGTGTTTATTGCTGTTCGCCATCTTTTTTGTTCGCAAATTGTACAGGTTAAATATGCTTACCATCGGCGATCTTTTCGAACGTGCATATGGAAAGCGGGTGGAAGTGGTTTCTTCGGTTTTCATGCTGATCACTTTTTTCGGATATATCGCAGCGCAACTAATCGCCCTTGCGATAATTCTAAAATCGGTAACCGAACTTGAAACAGAATACGGAATCGTTCTTTGTGCGGTTATTGTTACCGGCTATACCTTCGTGGGTGGAATGTGGGCGGTTTCTATTACCGACTTCGTGCAAAGTATTTTTATTGTGATTGGAATGATCATTATTGCTGTTTACATGGCCAATGCTGCGGGTGGTGTAGATGTGATCTTTAACAGTGCTCCGGAAGGGACATTCACTTTTTTACCCGAACGCGATCCTTTGGGTTGGTCAAACTGGATTGCATTATGGCTTACTCTTGGATTAGGTTCATTGGCATCGCAGGATATTTTTCAGCGTGTTAATTCAGCGCGTTCTGAAAATGCTGCTGTGCGTTCAACCTATATTGGCGCCTTGATGTATTTGATCATTTCTATGTTTCCGCTTTTTATTGCGCTATCAGCGAAAGTGCTTTACCCCAATGAGAATTTTTCTGATACGCAGGAAGTCATTCCGCGACTGGTACTTGCTCATGCGCCTATGGTTGTGCAAGTACTGTTTTTCGGTTCTTTGCTGAGTGCGGTTCTCTCCACTTGCAGCGGAGCATTGCTGGCTCCTGCCAGTATCCTTTCCGAAAACCTGATCAAACCGCTTTCAAAAAGAGAATATTCGGATCAACAGTTTTTATGGCTGGTAAGAATCAGTATTGTGATCATGGCAATAATTTCAACGGTTATTGCCTTGGGTGGATCAGATATTTTTGAATTGGTAAGTGTGAGTTCGGTTTTGGGAATTGTATCGCTGCTTGTCCCGATGGTTGCTGCCTTGTATTGGAAAAAGGCTAATGCTTCCGGGGCTATGCTGTCGATGTTTTCCGGTATGGGATCCTGGTTGATTTTGGAGTACATGGTACATCCCCAACTCGAACCATTCCTGATCGCACTTCCGGTTTCTATTCTTGGATTAGTGTTGGGAACTTATCTATTCCCTGTTAGAACTGCACAAGTCTGATTTTCCTTTTATATTATTTGGAAAGGACTTCAAATGTCTGCGTAATTTTTGCCCCTTCTTCATCAATGATGGTAAGCGTATGCATTCCTCTGGAAGGCTTTAATTCCATCTGGTGAATGGAGGTCGTTGCACCAAGAAAATATTCATCAAGATGCCAATAGATAACTGCATTTTTGTTGCGGTGTGTGGCCTCGAAAACTGTTTTTTCCGGTTCGCCGTCAATGCCAATGGGAATATAAATTTTGCTTGGCTTTTTTGGATAAATGATTTCCATCTGTTGCTCATCCGTTTTTGCAATGCAATCGCTGCGATATGGTGGAATCGGTTTGTAGGAGGGATTGCGTGATTTGTAATAATACTCCATTACCGGTGGCAATACAAACCAGGCTTCATTTTTCATTTCAGAGGGATCAACACAATTTCCATCCACTCTGAATTTTCCTTCCTGATCGAGATGCAGCAACTGATGGTACGGACATGCCTGCGTTGCCAATGAACTTTGTGGAATATAAACGGTGTCGGTTGGTGAACACAAGGTTGAAGCACGGTGTCCGCTTAATCGACAAATGGGAACTTTAGCCATATCGTCGAATGGTTTTTTGAACCAACCTGTTTTTGGCAATCGCGAAAAGACATCGAATAATATAGGTGCTGCAGCTTCTATTCCAACCAAACCGGGACGACCTTCACCGTCAGCATTTCCAACCCATACAGCTACAACATAACCCGGACTAACTCCTACTGCCCAAGCATCTCTGAATCCAAAACTCGTTCCTGTTTTCCAGGCGATGCGTGAGGAACCGGAATAGTATTGCCAGTTAGCATCTTCATCCGGACGCGCAACTTCTACCATTGCCTGCATTGTAAAATAAATGCTGGCAGGATTTAGAACCGGTTCGATGCTTTCTGAAAAAGGCTGTGCAGTTGTGTCTTCTAAAATTAAGCGCGGACGTTTGTACAAATCGGAATTAAAATCCGGGTATTGATTCAGTACTCGCGCTATTGAAGCGTAGACATGTGCAAGGTCCCACAGACTAACTTCTGCACCACCGAGCACAAGTGATAATCCATAGTGCGACGATGGAAACAGCAATGAAGTGAAACCGATTCGCTTCAGTAAATAATGAAATTTAGCTATTCCGTACTGTTGAAGCATTCTTACTGCAGGGACATTGAGTGATCGGGATAATGCACGGTTTGCAGGAACAACCCCATCGTAACGCTGGTAATAATTTTTTGGGGAGTAACCCGAAATATGAGTGGGTACATCCGGAAACAGCATGCCCGGAGTTATTAATCCATCATTAAGCATTCCTGCATACAACAACGGTTTTAAAATCGATCCCGAGCTGCGAGGTGCGGTGATGATATCTACATCACTACCGTGTTCAGGATCTTCATTTTTTACATTTCCTGTGTAGGCAATTACATTTCCTTCGTTAACATCTACAACAATACAAGCTGCATTAAAAATTTGGTTTTCCTGTAGTTTTTCGTGATGGCGCTGCAAAATGTGATTGACATGATCCTGCAACTGATAATCTATGGGAGTGTGAATGCCTTTTCCTTTGTGTCCATATCGTATCAGGCGGTCCATTAAATGAGGTGCCATTTGTGGTAAATCGGGTGGGGCAGAAGGCAAGGGTTCGGCAAGAGCGGTGATTAGCGTTGTTGTATCAAATTCATGTTGCTCATACAAACCTTTCAAAACCCTGTTTCTTTTTTCAAGCAATCGTGCTTGGTTTTTTCCGGGAAAAATATGACTTGGTGCATTGGGAAGAACAGCTAGCGTTGCGGATTCTGCCCAGGATAATTCATCAGGATTACGTCCATAATACCGCCATGCTGCAGCGTCAAGCCCAACTACGTTTCCTCCCATGGGAGCATTGGATGCGTAGTAGGCCAGGATTTCGTTTTTTGTATATGCTAGTTCAATACGGGTGGCAAGTACAGCTTCAATTATTTTTTCGGAGATGCTTCGACCTCTTCCCTTGCGCATGAGGCGGACAATCTGCATGGTGAGTGTGCTTCCGCCGCTTACTACTTTTCCCTGACTGAAATTCTGTTTCAATGCTCTTCCGATACCTCTCGCGCTAATGCCAATATGTCGGTGAAACGTTTTGTCTTCAAAAAAGATCAATGCCTTGGCAAATTTCTCAGGAACATTTTCGTTGTGTGGAAATCTCCACTGTCCGTCTTCCGCAATGCGTGCACCCAGAATATCTCCTTTTTTGTCGTATAAGACAGTGCAGGTTGGATCGGTAAACAGTTGTTGGGGCAAAGCAAAATAATACCACACCAAAAACCAGCTTCCAAAGGCAATGAAATACCATCTGAAACGGGAAATGAATTGGCGTGTTCTTCGAAACATGAGGTAAATATAGTTGCTCGTTAGTAAAAGCGAAATGGCATTGAGTATTTGTGCGGCTTAAACCATTATCCGTTTCCCGGTGGGTTAATGTCAGGAGATCTGAATGCGAACAAGGACTTCTGTTCCTTCTGTAAGGTCCGTAATGGTAATCGGTTCAGCAGGTGTTTTTTCTCCACTTTGTTTGCGTAACAAATCCAATCTTTCCTGGGTTACGATGAGCGCCATGGATTTATGGTGACTATCCTGCTGCATTCTGTTTTGTAAAGCCCTCTCTCTTCCAACTCCGTTATCGCGGACAATGCATTCGAGGGTGTTGTTGACCATACGGAATACGATCTCGATTTTTCCTCTTCTGTCGAGTCCGTTGAATCCATGAATAATTGAATTCTCTACAAAAGGTTGAAGCAACATGGAGGGGATCATGATCTCGGAGCAATCCGGTTCACCTTCGGTGCTGATGCTGAAATCAAAGGAGTGGTCTCGGGTAAATTGTTCGAGCGTAAGATAATCCTGCAATGTTTCCATTTCTTTTTCAAGCGGAATGACTTGTTCCCTTGAATTTTCAAGAATGGCCCGCATCAGCTTTGAGAATTTTGCAAGATAAAGTCGGGCCGTTTTTTCATCTTTTTTTACGATCAATCCCTGAATGGAATTGAGTGCATGAAAAATAAAGTGAGGATTCATTTGAAGCCGCAACGCTTTTTGTTCAAGTTCGAGCAGCTTTTTTTCCACTTTGAGTTTTTCGCGCATGCTTTGCACTCTTTTTCGCGCTCTGCGGGTAACCAATAAAATGATTCCCGCAATAATTGCCATACCAAGAATGATCATTGCAAACCGGAACCACCATTGCTGCCACCAAGGTGCTTTGATCCTGAAATGATAATTGAGTGGCGATGCTGTCATTATTCCATCCTCATTCACTGCCCGCACTGTAAAAGTGTAATCTCCTGGTAAAAGATTGCTGTAGGTTACATCATGTTTTAAAGAAAGTGGCGACCATGAGGTATCGGCTCCATCCAGTTTCCATTGGTATTTTACGGAAGAAGGATTGCGATGGTCAATTCCTATGAACTCGAATCCAATGTGGTTTTCATCGTAATTCAATTCAAGCTGATCGCGGTATTTCCCCCAGTTTTCTACATGGGCACTAAAACGCGTGTTTTGTAAAGGTTGATAGAATAGATTTACAGAAGTGAATTGTAATCGTGGCGGTAGAAGATTTCTGTCGCTGTTTCTGGGATCATGACGCGTTAATCCATCAATGGTTCCAAACCAAATGCTTCCATCGGGAGTTAAAGCCACCGAATTCTGACAGGTTTCAATCCCCATAAATCCTTCCGCTTTCCCATAGTGTTTTATTTCTCTTACTTCTGAGTTTTCACTTAACAGAATCCGATCTACACCATTTTCAGAGCCTACCCAAAGATTGTTTTGCTGATCAATTTCCAGCAAGTATAAATTATCTGAGCTAAGACCATTATCTCTGGTAATCCGATCAATGCTCATGTCTCTGTAAATATCAATACGGCTTAGTCCGCCTCCTCCTGTTGCAACCCACAGAAATCCATTTTGATCTTCACGTAAGCTCCTTACCAGATTACCGGATAATCCATTTGCTGTAGTGAAATTTTTTATTCCGGTTTCACTGATCATGCCAACACCTCCTCCTTCTGATGCGTACCATATTCTTCCCTGATGATCTTCGAGTAAAGCATTGATCCTGTTGCGGGAAAGGCCGTCTTTTTCACTGATCTTTTTTATGCGCAGAGGTTCTCTTTGCTGAATGACACTTATTCCTCCACCTGCAGTTGCTACCCAGATGTCTCCGCTTTTTGCAATTAGAATGTCTTTGATCCAGTTTCCGCTTAATCCGTTTTTTGTTGTGATCTTTTTGAAACCGGTGCTGTCATAAATCCACAATCCTTCACCTTCTGTTCCAAACCAAACGTTGCCGGTTGAATCGGCATGAATTGTTTTTATTTTTTCTTCTACAAATCCTTGTTCCGCACCATATCGTTGGTGAATTCCCGAAATTAAATTCATGCGTACAACTCCCTTCGCAGAAGTACCCAACCATAACAGCGAATCGCCTTGCGGACAAACACTATAAACATAGTTCCCGGGCAAACCATTGCGCTCGGTGTAATGTTTAAATCGTTCTCCCGAAAAGCGGGATACGCCTCCTCCGGATGTACCTGCCCAGATATTTCCCCAGCTGTCTTCGAATAAAACGCTTGCATGATCGTTTGCCAGTCCTTCGCTGAGTCCATAATGAACCAGTGATGAATCATTCGTGCGAAGACGATAAATTCCTGCATCGTAAGTGCTGAACCACCAGTCGCCTTTACTGTCGATGAGCAGGTCGTGAATAATTCTGCTCTCCAGCTTTTTATTGAATGAGAAGGGAGAAACCATTTTGCCGCGAAGCTGATGTAATCCTCCTCCGTATGTCCCAATGATCAGCGTTCCGTTTTTTTCTTCGCGGATGGTTCTTACCAATACATTCGTAAATCCTTCCTTTCTTCGGAATGGAGTTATACGGATCTTGCCATCAATACTGTCAATGCGGTTTAGACCAAAATCGTCGCCGTACCATACTTTTTGCTTGTTGTCGATGTAAATGCAGGAAATGATTTCTCGCGGATGACCGTGTTTGCAAACAAAACAGGTGATCTGATCATTTTTGAGCAGATACATTCCTTTTGTTGTTGCAATCCATATTTTTCCTTCCGCATCTTCTGCCAGAGCCTGCACCGGCAGACCAATCGAATCTCTTCCAACCAGGTAATTGTTGAATGATTTTCCATCGTAAATGGAAATGCCAATATTCGTTCCGATGCACAAATTTCCGTTGCGCAGTTTCAGAATACAATTCACAAAATCATTAATGAGGCCATCGCGTATGGTGTAATTCTTAAAAGTGAGTCCGTCAAACCGCGATAATCCTCCTCCCTTGGTTCCAAACCACAAATAACCACCTTCATCTTCTGTAATAGCAAAAACCTGCGATTGGGCAAGTCCGTCTGCAACAGAATAATTTCTGAAGTTAACCTGTTGTGAATTCCCAACTATTGAAAAGCATAACAACATCGCCCCAAAACAGGCAAAACGAGTTAGTACTAAACTATTTCTTTTGTTGGCTTTCAATGAGAACTTTTATATTTTTTTGATTTTGAAAGCGTAGTCGAGATGTTTGGCGGTTTTTGACATAGCCGGAACTTTGATCCGAAGCGTTCCTGTAGCATTTGTACTGATCTCTTCGGCTGACAAGATGCCTCC
>JBKBUQ010000065.1:0-15347 GCA_046289975.1 Flavobacteriales bacterium
GTAATTACAACCTCATCAATACCCCAGTGGTCACAACATGTTCCCGATGAGCCAGATTGGAACCATTGAATAATTGTATGGTTAGTCATTGCGCCTGCGGGAATAGTAAAGCAATAGTTCTGCCAGGTCGTAAATGCGGTAGCACCGCTAATACTCGGAGTTGTTGTACCGGGATTATTAGCTATGATGGTACCATTTGGATGAAAATAAGCCATCGAGGTAAAAGACTGACCACAATTCGTAGAATACTGAAGGTTGACCCCTTCATTGGGTAAGTCCGGGCCTTCACAGGGACTCGCTCCTCCTTGCACAGCAAAACGTAAATTGAAACAAATTTGTCCACCACAAGTCAAATCAAGTTGAGATGTCTGAAGGGTACGCGGCGCAGCAGTTGTTGCACCCATCCACATGTGCGCACCGGTACCCGCTGGGCCATTCCCACAAGGATTGTTAAATTGTCCTGCAGGAGAAACTGACCAGCCCGGACCAGGAGTTCCAGAATTAAAATTACTTCCTAATTGTACAGTTGTTGAATTTCCAACTGCTGAAAGGTTCACGTTACCACCACCACAAGGAAGATTAATGATATTTGATGATGCTGTTACAGTTGCATTCGTAATACCTGAACCAGGACATGGAGGACACGTAGAACATCCACCGCAGTCAACACCTGCTTCCTGACCATTCTGAATACCATCAGTACAAGTAGGTGCGGCAACACAAGAAATGGTTGCTGCAAAACCCGCAGGAGTAACTGATCCATCAGAAGTAAAGCGAAGGGTGATACAACCATTGGCTGCAGTTGAAACTACAGGGTTAGGCGCAGGCAAAACCGTACCTCCCATCGCAGGAATCAAAATAGGACCACCAGTGCCAATTCCGGAAAAAACAGTTAAACGGTCACAACAAGCCTCCAAATTAAATGCTGTAAAATTTAACTGTATTAATGTCCCAGGAGTGCTTGGACAAATAGTAACTGTTATGTTTTGGTTATTCCCATAGTTACCTCCAGGACCTCCTGAATCATAAATCGTACCCGAACAGGTATTGATAGTTGCATTATTGGATGCCGGAGCAGTTCCCATATTATAAGACTGACCGAAAGCATGTATTCCCCCGAACAGGAGAGAAACAAGCAATAAAAGTAGGTGCTTTTTCATAAGGCGTTCTGTTAGGGGATTATTCGTTAATTGGTGTAATAATTATATTGTTGATTTCAAACTTGGTCAAAAGATCAGGGGTTTGAAATGCATTGAACTTTACAAAAATTTTGAGAGAGGAATCACCTGTTTCATCGCATTTACCTTCAGTGGTGCCGTTGGCTGCTACCTTAATCTGCTTTTTCGATTCACCGTTAGGATCACTGGTACAAAGTCCACAATGACCATTGTACCAAAGCAGCTGTTCGTATTCAACGTAAACAGGCATACCCAATGTGTTTTCGAATTTCAGCAAAACATACTGCGCATCCGGAGCGATGTTAAAATCACAATCCACATACTGGTAGTAGACTTTGATGCCCTTTTCAGCTTTGAGAAAAGTCCAGCCGGCTTTTTTGTTATCCTGAGCATTCACAGAGAATGCAACTAAAACAAACAGGAGTAGTAAAAAATTGCGCATAGAATTGGTTTTGATGAAAGACGTTGAATCTTCTTTTAGGTTGCCTGAAAATAAGGGTAAAACGAATTAATGTAGTGCTTCTACGATCCACCTATCCGGCAAGTTTCAGAAGACGATAAAAAACACTTCTGTTTTTCAGTCAATTACAAGAGAAAGCAAATTCTAATCTGTTTTAAAAATAACCATTTATGGGTAAGCTGTTTTTCCACTTTGAGGGGGCAGCCCTCATCAATTCGAATGTAGTATGCAGGCCGAATATACCGCTGTCCTGCTGGTCAATCGATAAATCATCAACGTGCTGCACCAGGTTTCAAGTGATTGGGAAAAATCCCCGCGAAATGAAGTTTCAACTATTTTTCTGCCGTCCATTAGAAAAACTTCGAGAGCTAATTGTTCGTCATTTGGATTGGAAATAGTCAATATCCCTTTATGAAATCTGACTTCAATTTTTTCAGAGAAATAATCTAAAACTATTTGTGCTTCCATTCGTGTCACCCCATCGTAATCAACCTGAAATAAGCGATAGAACACTTGACCATTTCTCAAATGATCATCTATTACGGAATAGATGTTTGGAAAAGAAGAATTTCCGGCACCTGTAACTCTGACTAATTCAGAAAAATCACTGCCATTTTCGGAATAATCAATAATGAAAAAATGGTTGTTATGTTCTGTTGCAGTTGACCAGTTTAAATTTCCCTTTCCGTTATTAACACTCCCAATGAAGTACAACAATTCAACGGGCAATGGATTACTCGCGCAAACAACATCAACAAAATTTGTCGTATTGTATGCGCGTCCTCTTGCAACATCAAAACTATTCCCGTTGATATTATCCGAACCGTATCGATAGGCATAAACACGATAGCAATAGGTTCCATTGTCGTTTGCAGATAAATCGGTGTATGTATGAGTAGCTGAGGAAGTATTGTCTACATAAGCGATCACTTCACCTCCACCGGTAATTGTGGCTCCGACACTATACGTAGTTCCATCAACAGGTGTACCGAATACTCCTACACTACTTCGTACGATCATGTAGCCTGTTGTATTATCTCCAGGAAGTGGGTCGGTTGCAGAATTCCAGGAGAAAGTGAGGGCCGCTGTAGGATAGGTTGGTGAAGTTGATGCTGAAACAGTTTGTGCTGTCATTTGTGGTTCGCGGAGGGAACGCCAGTAAGTAGAATTGGGAGTTGAAGTTCCTCCACAAAAATTGGGTAATCCAAATGTCAGATTGGTACTATTGCGAGTCGTCCAGGTAGTTCCATCCTGTGGACTATCAGTG
Source organism: Flavobacteriales bacterium (assembly GCA_046289975.1). Classification (GTDB taxonomy): domain Bacteria; phylum Bacteroidota; class Bacteroidia; order Flavobacteriales_D; family UBA2798; genus UBA2798. Next base: position 2,906 of record JBKBUQ010000065.1, read on the forward strand.
CCATATTCACTCAACGAAGTGCCCGGGCAAACAAAAATTGCATCACCGGAACTTGCACTATTCTGATGATTTAACTTCGGTCCTGTAATTGCCGTCCAATCCGGTCCCGATGTTGACCTGTGAGCCAAAGCGTGAATATGAGTAGAAGAAGCATTCCTCAACTGAACTATGTCGCCAGTCCCCCCTATCGACATCGAAGAACCTGAGCTAAATGTTCCACCAGAAAAATAGGTTGAATTTTCCAATGCAAGCATCAAAAAACCATCTGATGGATCAATATCAATCAGATTTGGGGTTCCACCAGAATTATTTGTCCGATGGTATAAAATCAAAACAGTTCCTGCACGAAGATTTTGCCAAAATGCAATGCTTCGAAAAGTGATTGCAGTTTGCCATGCTCCATGACTTCCCCCATTATCTCTAATTGTCCAACCTCGCATATCAACATTATCATCTATGATCAACAATTCAGTCCATTCATCCCCTTCATTTGCTGCATTAAAATATTGAGATACCACCACACTCTGCGCTTTTAAATACCCACCACTCAGCAAAAAAACCAATGCGAAAAAAAACAATAGCACAAAAAATCGGAATAATTTGCGTTGCACATCTTGTACAGTATCACAACCACTAAAAAGAACTTGAAACATTCGCTCCATAATCAATTTCGAATTAATGTAATTGTACCTGAATAGACTTGCGTCTTGCCTGAAACAGATACTGCTTTTACTATATAATAATAAACCCCTTCGGCAGCTTCACGCCCTAAAAATTCACCGTCCCAGTCCGTTTGTTTGGCATCATAAAGTAGAAGTGACACACCCCATCGGTTGAAAATTTCAATCTCCAACACACTGTAATTGTAACTCAGAATTTTAAAGCGATCATTCTGTCCATCGTCATTGGGTGAAAAAACATTGGGAATAAAAAGATAAAGCGAATCCTCGATCAATTCCTGAGCATAAACCCAAACAGTATCGGTTGCTATACAACCATTGGGTGATGTTGCAATAAGTACAACATTGAAAGTCCCGGAGTCAGAAAACGTTTCCGAATACACCGCTCCACTACCCGATCCTCCGGTATTGCTTATCCATGTGAAGCTTGCGCCGGGAGAATTTGTTGCTATGAAATTGCCTGCAAGGGGAACATCTCCCGAAAGAGAACCTGGTGAAATGGACGCAATAACCGTTTCAACCAAGACCAAAACCGGTCCGTTGGTAACTGTGCCACATGCATTACTTGCATTTACCGAATAGAATCCAGAGTTGCTAACCACATTTGTACTACCGATAACTCCATTGCTCCAAGTAAGAACGCCTGTTCCGGTAGCCTGCAAGGTCGCCGACTGACCACTGCACAAAATAATTGTATCCGAAGTAGTAATTTGAACTGTTGGAAATTCCAAAAGAGAAAGGATCAACGTATCATAAGCACTGCATCCGGAAATTGAAACGAAATAAATAACAGTATCAGATCCGAAAGCAGCCAAAGCTGGATCATATAATCCTGTTGATGGATTTGTAATTGCAGAACCCACCCAAACACCACCCGAAGGAGTTGCTGATAGATTTAGGACTGATGCGTTTTCACAGATAGCTCCGGGATTATTGATTTGAGCAGCTCCCGCGTCGATAACAGTTATGCTTTGAACTGAAGATGATGAACACCCATTGCCATCTGTAAACTGGTAAGTAATAAAATGTGTACCGCTACCTGCTGCTGAGGGATCAAACATTGTTCCGCTTAGACCGTTTCCTGAAAACACACCTCCGGAGGGAGAAGCAAAAAGAGACAATGGAGAATCGTTAATGCAAATAGTGGGAGACAACGAAAAGGAAACAAGCGGATTGGAAAACACTTCTACTTCCACACTGTCGGAAACTGTTCCGCAAACGTTTGTTGAGCTCAGATAAACCATTCCGGAAACAGAAACGGAAATGGAAGAAGCAACAGCTCCGGTCGACCAACTGAAAGATGAAACTCCACCGGCCGATAAATTTACCGTAGCTCCACTGCAAAAACTTAAAGATCCATTTACCAGAATTTCAGGTTGTGGCAAGGGAGTAAGTTGAATAAGAACAGAGTCCTTTATCGGAAGTGAACATGTTCCGGAAACCTGAACATAGAGATAGAAATTTACTGCATCAGATACAGAAACAATATAGGAAGCAGACAATGCTGAAGCATTCAGAAAAACTCCATTTCCCCCGGTCCATTGTATCCCTTGCGAAAAACCGTCCACTATTGCGTTGATAGTAAGTGTATCGCCAATACAAGCATCAATATGTGTCAAAGAAATGTCAAGTGTTGTAGAAACAAAAGGCGCAGTACACCCCTCATTGACATAAGTGGGAGTACCTAAAAAATCAAAATCAACTCTTGATCCATCATTTAGGGCTGCTGCTCCGCCATAGGTTCCGGATTGGTTGACTAAAAGTGCACGATCGTAGGTGACGATATCTGAACAAACCGGACTTGAAACACCAATGGTAAGAGTACGTAAGTTTGATGCCCCGGTTGGAGTGGTAGTGGCAGTTCCTGAATTATTATGGTTGGCAAAATGTCCCTGGAAATTTCCCGGATTCTGAAATATCACATACAGTGTATCCTGTAACCCGGCAAAAGAATTCGCTCCTGTACACATATCGGTACTGGTGATCAACAATACACGCTTACCTGCAGGAATAATTCCACCCGGAGGTTCCAGCAAACGTCCACACGGAGATTGTACTGTAGACTGAAGCGTAGCAACGAGAGAAGCCGTTGTTGCATTTGGTGTTGCTATACCCAAGAATGAATTGTTCGGCCAGGTCACGGTAAGGTTTCCAATTGGAATTGGTGAAGGCCCAACAATGAAACGAACCATTTCGTTTTTCCCTTCGCAACTGCAATTCGAACTGGCAGCAGAGGTACACCCGGCTCCCGGAACACAGGCATCAACAAGTATGCTTTCAATTTCCAGACATTGTGTTGGAATTTGTGCATTAACAATACCGACGAAAAAAATTATCCAAGTAAAAAAAAGAGTCCGCATGCAAGTAGTTTTTGTAGCGGTTTCGGACTTCACTTTCGTGATCCTGTAGGATGTTCGCAGTGCAATATTAGCCCTTGAATGTTTCGCCGATCTTAAGCCAAAGTTATTTTCATTTAGACGATTTAAATACTGATATTCAATTGAAATATTTTTAAACTATTGAGATTCAGCCTACCGAAAAGTTAATTTTTCACCCCAATCAGCTGCGCGAGAAAATCCGTTATTCTCAAATTAATCGTTTTTATTACACCTCTTTTACAGTTCGGTCCTTTTGATGAAATGGATAATGTATTTTTGATTCATGCAAACCAATGATCCTGCATCACTTGCAGCCCGCTTTATTCAAAATTCTTCCCGACATCTTTTTCTCACCGGAAAAGCCGGAACAGGAAAGACTACATTTCTCAAACGAATCATTGAACAAACGCATAAGAAAGCAGTAATTGCTGCACCAACAGGAATAGCCGCAATCAATGCCTGCGGTGTAACATTGCATTCCCTCTTTCAATTACCGTTTGGTGCTTTTTCTCCCGAAAAAATCGGATTTGACGCTGCCGGCGATCGCTTCAGAATCAACACACCGGACACCCTATTGCGAAACATGCGTATGGCAGAGCGCAAACGCAAACTATTACGCGAAATTGAGCTGCTTATCATCGATGAAGTGAGTATGCTGAGAGCAGATTTGCTGGACGCTATCGATCTTTTATTGAAAAACATCCGTCGCAACCAACAATCTTTCGGCGGCGTACAGGTGCTTTTTATAGGAGACCTTCTGCAATTACCTCCCGTAATAAAAAACGAAGAATGGACTATTTTAAGACAATTCTATACAAGCATGTTCTTCTTCGATGCACACGTACTCCGGAATGATCCTCCGGTTTACATTGAACTCGAAAAAATATACCGGCAGGATGATGAAGTATTCATCAACTTATTGAATCACCTCAGAAACGATCAACTTACAGACGCAGACATTGAATTACTGAATTCGTATTACAAACCGGAATTTCGTCCGCACCCCAGCGAACTTTTTATCACACTCACCACACATAATCAGAAAGCCGATAATCTGAACAAAAGCTATCTGGAATCCCTGGAAGGAGAATCATTTTTTTACTCGGCGGTAGTGAAAGAAGAATTTCCCGAAAATTCTTATCCCATCGATTCCAGAATTGAGCTGAAAAAAGGTGCGCAGATTATGTTCCTCAAAAATGATCCAACCGGACAGCAACGTTTCTTCAACGGAATGATTGCCACCGTTGATCAACTATGCGAAGGACACGTATACGTAAAAACGGATAACGAACGATTAAAAGTTGACCCCTACGAATGGGAAAACGTTAAGTTCGAAGTGAATGATGGAACCGGAGAAGTTACAGAAATAGTAATTGGAACGTTTACCCAATTACCCATCCGACTTGCATGGGCAATTACGGTTCATAAAAGTCAGGGACTCACCTTTACAAAAGCGATAATAGATCCTCAGGACGCATTTGCACCAGGTCAGGTTTATGTTGCCATGTCGAGATTACGCTCACTCGATGGATTGGTTTTAACCTCGCCTATTCGGCAAAACGGTATCCGCCAGGATCATAACGTAAAACAGTTTGCAGAAAAGAAAATAGCACATAATGAATTGAATCAACTTATTTCATCAGAAACAACTAATTATCTGCGCCACTATCTGCATCAGTCCTTCGAATTAAAACCACTGTTAAAATCAATCGAAAAACTTCCTGTCACAGAAGCAGAAGAAGAATCCCGCTCAATTCGGTTAAGAGATAAAGACTGGTTGAAGGAATTATTCTCAAGATTTCAACCATTGGCTGAATCAGGAGAAAAATTTCAAAGGCAGATTGGACATGTACTCCACGAAAAAAAAGAAGATTACCTGACTTTTCTTTTTGAAAGATTATCGGCTGCCGGCAATTACTTTTTACCTCGACTCAGAGAAATTTCAACTGACATCATTATTCATCTTGCCATTGTAAAACAAGCTAAGCGATCAAAAACTTATTTCCTTGACCTCTTTGAGATCGAGTCAGAAATCTTTCGTTCGCTCAAACACATTGAAAAATCTATTGCACTTGTAAACGCGATAAATAACAATCGAGAATTAACGAAAGAAGAAATCGTGCCCGGCGATGAAGATAAAAAGCGGGAACGCATGATCCGGGAACTTCAATCGAACACTTCAGACTTTGATGAGGACGATGTGTATGTTCCCGTCAGAAAAAAGAAAGCCAAAAAATCTACAGCACCGAAAGAAGCCAAACCACTCACCAGAGAAACAAGTTTTGAACTCTTTAAATCCGGAAAAACGATTTCGGAAATTGCTTCGATCAGAAATCTTGCAGAAACAACAATTGCAAGTCACCTTGCCACCTACATCAAAACCGGAGAGATAAAAATCAAATCACTGATGGATCCCGAGAAAATTGAGGCTATTTCAAATTGCATTACAGAACTTGAAACCACATCGCTCACTCCTGTTCGGGAAAAACTCGGCGAAACATTTTCATATCAGGAAATACGTTTTGTAATGAATTGGATGGAACGAAATGAAGGAGTGGAATAATTCAAAAAAACAACTTTTGGAGAAATCTATTTCTTCTTGAAATTCCCACCTTTTGATTTTGGTTTTCCATATTTGAGTTTGTGCTTCTGCTCACGTGTCATGTGCATATTCACTTTCATATTCTTCGCTTTTTTCTCATGAAAAGCTGCTCCGCTAACAGTATCTTCAACCAAGGGGTTCTTCATTCGAATTACCGGCTTATCAAACTCGGTTACTACTGGCGAAAATTCAATTTCATCCGGCAAGGGTACAAACTGAAATGAAATCCCGGTAAAATCTTCAATGTCCTGCATTCGATCGTGCTGACTGATCAATGAAATGGCAACACCACTTTTTCCGGCGCGACCGGTCCGTCCTATACGGTGAACATAATCTTCGGCTTGTTCAGAGAGATCAAAATTCACTACATGGGTTACATCTTCAATATCCACTCCGCGACCTGCCAAATCAGTTGCAATCAGCACCTTGAATTTTCCATCTGCAAACTCTTCCAATAAACGAAAACGGGTATTCTGAGCTCGATTAGAGTGAAGCATTCCAATCATCTCTTCTATTCGTGCGCTCAAACGTTCATGCAGGTATTCTGCCATGCGAATGGTTGATACAAAAACCAGTACCTTGCGCATACTGCCGTCTGTACGCAACAAGTGTTCAAGTAAGTCTATTTTCGTGGTGAAATTCGGGACTTTAAACGCAATTGCCTCAACTGTTCCCGCAGGAGCTGATGCAGGTCCTGCCTCTACCCTGTCCAACCCAAAATAATGTTCATCCAGAAATTCTGAAATATCATCCGTAATGGTTGCAGAGAAAAGCAAATTCTGTCTGCGCTTTGGTAATGAATCAAAAATCCGAAGAAGTTGCGGACGAAATCCTTGCCCGAACATTTCATCCATCTCGTCAATTACAAGATGTTTTACATTCTTCAATTTCAGATTCCCTGTCGTTACCAGATCGATCAATCTGCCGGGTGTGGCAACCAAAAGATCAACTCCAACAGCCAGCATTTCTTTCTGAGTATTGATACTTGCTCCACCGTAAATACCAACTATCCGAATTGCATTGTGGGCAGCAAGCTTGCGTGCCTGCTCTTCCACCTGAATAACCAGCTCACGGGTTGGAACCAAAACGACCATTGTCGGATGTGGTTCCTTGGTGAACTTCCAGAGATTGAAAAGGGGTAACAAATATGCCAATGTTTTGCCTGTACCGGTCTGGGCAATTCCAACCATGCTTCTCCCTGCCATAATAGGTGAAAAACATTTTTCCTGGATTGGGGTTGGTAAAGAAAAACCCATATCATCCAATGAACGGTGCAGCTGACGGCTGATATTGTAGTCGGAAAACAAAGCTGAAGACATAATACTACAAAAGTAGTCAATTCCAACCACAGAACGGTAATTCCTCATTAAGGCAGCTTCAGATGCTGACTTTCATCACTAAACAAAAAAAAACACAAACACAGATACCTCAAATTGTATATTTGACCTAATGATGTTAACGATGAAAAAAAGTTTGATTGTATTGTGCTGTGTCATTCTAGTGGCATGCTCCAAAAATGAAAAAACAACTACTCCGGTTGTTGAAGACATTACTGAATCTGTTTATGCATCAGGTTCACTAAAAACAATGAATCAATACTCCGTTTTCCCTGTAGTAAACGGAACAATCAAATCGATTCATGTGGAAAGCGGGGATACTATTAGCGAAGGTGACACACTTTTTGTGCTTGCAAATGATGCCTCTCGTCTAAATACAGAAAACGCTCAGTTGGCAGCTGATTTTTACGATTATTCATCCAACACCTCCAAACTCGATGAACTGAAGTCAGCAATAGATATTGCAAAAGAGCGAATGAACAACGATTCAGTGCAGTATGTCCGTCAAAAAAATCTTTGGTCGCAACAAGTTGGTTCCAAATCTGAACTCGAAAACCGGGAACTCGCCTATAAAAATTCAATCAACCAATACCGATCTGCCATTCTGCGTTATAATGATCTGAAAAAACAAATTCAGTTCAACTCTCTGCAAAGCAAAAAAAACCTTGAGATCAGTAAAAAAGGACAAGGCGATTTTATAGTTCGCAGCGAGATCAAGGGGAAAGTTTACAGCATTCAGAAAAACAAAGGAGAAATGGTGGGACCTCAAACTGCCTTAGCTATTGTTGGTGATGCTAATGATTTTATAATTGAACTTCAGGTCGATGAATATGACATTGTAAAAATTAAAAAGGGACAAACCGTTAAAATAACTATGGATAGTTACAAGGGAGAGTCGTTTGAAGCAATAGTTCACCGTATCGATCCAATCATGAATGAACGCACTCGTACATTTTTGATTGAGGCTGTTTTCACAAAGCGACCTTCAACACTTTATCCGCATCTTTCTCTTGAAGCTAATATTGTAATTAATACCAAACAAGCAATCCTTACCATCCCGCGCGAATGTTTAATAGACAATGAATACGTGATTAAAAAAGGTGGAGAAAAGGTGAAAGTAGTTACCGGATTAATGGATTACCGGAAAGTGGAAATCCTTAGCGGTATTACAGAGAAAGACGTAATTGTTATCCCTGAGGAATGAAATTCGCCTTAATCTTTGATATCGCCCGTTCATTGATGCTTGCACGATTCAGGCAAACGCTTGTTGCTGCAATTGGTGTTACTTTTTCCATCACCATGTTCATTGCGCTTTTAGGTTTCATGAATGGCTTAAACTCCCTGCTCGACGGATTAATTCTGAACAGAACGCCACACATCCGACTTTACAATGAAATCAAACCCAATGAAAAACAACCATTGGTGTTATCCGAAGAATTCAGGAATTCATACCCGTTTATCCATTCCATAAAACCCAGCGGCGGAAGGATCGAAATTCACAACGCATTGGCCATAATGGCTGAATTAAAAAAAGACAATCGCATTTTAGGTGTAAGTCCAAAAATAGTTTCACAGGTCTTTTTCAATTCCGGATCGGTTGATATTACCGGCGTCATCAACGGAATCGACATTGATCAGGAGACCCGACTATATGCGTTTAACGATTATGTTATCGATGGTAAATCATCCGATTTAAAACTTGTACCCAACAGCATCATTCTTGGCAAAGCAGCCGCGCAAACTATGATGCTGAATATTGGCGACCTGGTACAGGTTACCACACCCACAGGCGATCGGATGCAATTAAAAATTATTGCTTTTTTTCAGTCCGGATTACAGGAATTGGATAAAACCCAGAGTTATGCTTCCATTTCAACCACACAAAAATTAATGGGGAAATCGAACAATTACATTTCTGAAATTCAGATCAAACTCCACGACATGAACAAAGCGCCTGCATTGGCGAAACAATTCGCAGAGATTTTCAATGTACAGGCAGCAGACATCCAAACGGCGAATGCACAATTTGAAACAGGTTCTTCGGTTCGTTCCATTATAAGTTATGCAGTGGGAATAACCTTACTTATTGTAGCAGGTTTCGGAATTTATAATATCCTGAACATGATGATCTACGAAAAACTCGACACTATTGCTATTCTTAAAGCAACCGGATTCTCCGGAAAAGATGTCAACCGCATTTTTATCACCATCGCTCTAACCATCGGAATTTTTGGCGCTGTTTTCGGATTATTACTGGGTTATTTATCGTCCTACGGAATTGATCAGATCCCCTTCGAAACAGAAGCACTACCTACTATTAAAACGTATCCCGTTGCCTACAATATCAGTTTTTATGTGATTGGCGGAGTATTTGCGATGGTCACCACCTATCTCGCAGGATTTTTCCCGGCACGAAAAGCAGGCAGAGTCGATCCTGTTGTAATTATCAGAGGAAAATAAAATGGAAACTCCGGCACTTGCAGCTAAAAATATTGTGAAATACTTCAGCGATCCTGTTACTGCAAAGGTGCTGAATGATGTTTCAATTTCCGTTAACCGAAGTGAATTCGTTTCCGTAATCGGAAAATCAGGTTGTGGAAAATCAACCTTGCTCTATATCCTGTCAACAATGGATACCGAATACCAGGGCGAATTATACATTGATGGGGAAAACATGAAACTAAAAGACCATTCCCAACTTGCAGATGTACGTAATGAAAAAATTGGCTTTGTCTTTCAGTTTCATTATTTGCTCAATGAATTCAGCGTACTCAAAAATGTAATGCTGCCAGCTTTAAAACTTGCACGATTAAGCCATGAAGAAATAGAGTTTAAAGCAATGGAAAAACTAAAACTTCTTGGAATAGAAAACGAGGCGCGTAAAAAAGCAAATCAACTTTCAGGCGGACAAAAACAACGTGTTGCCATTGCGCGTGCGCTCATCAATGATCCTCTGATCATAATGGGCGACGAGCCAACAGGTAATCTCGATAAGAAAAACAGTGATATCGTTTTCGATATCTTCAAGCAACTGACTTCAGAAATGAAACAAACACTCCTCATCGTAACCCATGATCAGGAATTTGCCCAAAAAACAGACCGAATCATCGAAATGGAAGACGGTGCCATCATTCGGCAATAGTTTATTTATTCTTTACCGTTTTCTTCTTCTTGTCAGGAACCTGAGTGAACACAGAAGCCGCTACACTTTTTACAGCCTTACTAGTTTTCTTGCTTTTAAGCAGCCCCAGCCTTGCTAGCTACTGTTTTGGATATTTTCTCATTGATTGCCCTAATAATCGATTTTAGACCCCATTTAAGGCCAAATCCAGGCTTTCCGGCTGATATCCATTTAGACTATCCTCATTAGTATGATTTCAATCTGTATTGCATAATATCTGCGCAAAAAAAAGGCCCCGGAGTTCCGGGGCCATTAAGATATTCTGAATTTGAATAATTAGTCTTCAAGTTCAACCTCGCGGATTTTCTCCTTAAGGACTTTATTCTGATAGTCATCCTGAGAATATACCAGTGCCTTCTGGAACGAACGGGTACCTGTTCCGCATGGGATAAGGTGACCAACAATTACGTTTTCTTTCAACCCAAGCAGGTAATCTTCTTTTCCGTTTACAGCAGCTTCATTGAGGACTTTAGTAGTCTCCTGGAAGGATGCAGCAGAAATGAAGCTGTCGGTTTGAAGTGATGCACGGGTAATACCCTGAAGTACCGGGATAGATGTTGCAGGTTGAGCATCGCGAGCTTCCACTAGACGCATATCTTTACGCTTCAGCATCGAATTCTCATCACGCAACTTACGCGCAGTGATAATCTGACCGGCTTTAAGGTTGGCAGAATCTCCGGATTCAACAACCACCTTCTTACCAAAGAGGGAATCGTTTTCTTCCATGAAATCAATCTTGCTGGCATACTGTCCCTCAAGGAAACGAGTATCACCCGGCTCAATGATATCAACCTTACGCATCATCTGACGAACGATCACTTCAAAGTGCTTATCGTTAATCTTCACACCCTGCAGACGATATACTTCCTGTACTTCGTTTACAAGATACTCCTGAACTTTTGTCGGGCCTTCAATCGCAAGGATATCACCAGGACTGATAGCTCCGTCTGAAAGTGATTGTCCTGCGCGAACGTAGTCGTTCTCCTGAACAAGAATGTGACGTGAAAGAGGAACCAAATAGCGGCGAACTTCACCTGTACGGCTCTCAACGGCAATCTCACGGTTACCACGCTTGATCTTTCCAAAGCTTACAACACCATCAATCTCGGCAACAACCGCAGGATTGGATGGATTACGAGCTTCAAAAAGTTCAGTTACACGTGGAAGACCACCAGTGATGTCACCGGTTTTTCCGGACATACGAGGAATCTTTGCAAGAATTTCACCGGCAGTAACCATCTTGTTTTCATCCACAGAAATGTGTGCGCCAACAGGAAGGTTATATACTTTGAGCTCTTCTCCTGATTTCACATCAACGATCTGAATCGAAGGAACCTTTTTCTTATCGCGAGATTCGGTAATTACCTTCTCACGGAAGCCGGTTTGTTCATCGACCTCTTCGCGGAATGTAATACCCTCTTCGATATCGCCATACTTCAACGCACCGTTGATCTCAGAAAGAATTACTGCGTTGTATGGATCCCAACGACAAATCAATGCGCCTTTTTCAATCTTATCGCCATTCTTAACGTACACGTAAGAACCATATGGAATATTCGCTGTTTGTAAAACAATACCGGTGTTGGTATCAAGCACACGGAGTTCACCGGAACGTCCGAGAACAACATCAACAGGATTGCCTTCAGAGTCTTGTTTTGCTACAGTACGCAATTCTTCGAATTCAATCCGACCTGAGTACTTCGCTTTGATATCCGACTCATCTGCAATATTCGATGCTGTACCTCCAACGTGGAATGTTCGGAGTGTAAGCTGTGTACCCGGTTCACCAATTGATTGTGCAGCAATAACACCAACAGCTTCACCCATCTGCACCATACGACCGGTTGCAAGGTTACGACCATAGCATTTTGCACAAACACCACGCTTCAATTCGCAGGTAAGTACCGAACGAATTTCAACTTCTTCAATTGGAGACTCTTCAATTTTACGAGCGATAGATTCAGTAATCTCTTCACCTGCATTGATGAGTAATTCTCCGGTTTGCGGATGGTAAACATCATGAACTGAAGTACGACCAAGAATACGATCATTAAGTGATTCCACAACTTCATCATTCTTGCGAAGTGATGTTGCAATCAAACCACGAAGTGTACCGCAATCGTCAGCATTGATGATTACGTCCTGTGCTACGTCAACCAGACGACGCGTGAGGTATCCGGCATCAGCTGTTTTAAGAGCAGTATCTGCAAGACCTTTACGTGCACCGTGAGTGGAAATAAAGTAGTCAAGAATCGAAAGCCCTT